>NZ_DS560018.1 GCF_000154825.1 Anaerofustis stercorihominis DSM 17244
TCTTTATTAAACTTTAATATAAATATATAGTTATATTTTTTACAAACCCTTCTATTAATTTGAATATTTATATTTTCTTACTATTTTATCAAACTAAAAAAGAACCTTGTTTTTGGGTTCTTTTTTTGTATATTTCATATTTTACTTTTACAAAATTTATTTTTTTAATATTAATATTAAGTATAATAAGAAGTTAAAAAATTAGAATAATAATTTTTTATTTTAAAAAAAGCTTATTTAAAATTAAAATAACAATGTTTGTCTCCATTTCTTTTTATCTTAAAACATATCATTTAATTTTTTATATTTAATATTGTTATAAATAAGAAACACCTTATTTTTAATATTTTATTATGGTTAGACATTTTAAATATAATGATTTATTAAAGAAAAATGAAAATAAAATAATAAACTATATTTTGAATAATTAATATTAAAAAGAAAAAAATAATTTAAAAGGAGGATATTATGAAAATAAAAAAAAGCGATTTAAATCCGCCGGAAACAGATTTTATGGAAAATAATCATACGGCCTCTCAGACAGAATGTACGGGATTGATGCAAAACATACCAAGAGACGAAGCAGAATTGGAATCTTATCAGGACTTATATCAAATGGAAGTTCCGAATAAACAACAAGATGAACTAGCAGATTTGCAGGAATAAAAAATATAAAACTAAGGTATTAGTGGGATAGTTTACTATGTGCGATTATTTATGAACTTTTGTATTTGTATACCTTAGTTTTATATTTATGAAAGAACACTTAACAAAGAATATTATTATGAAAATTATTTTTGTAATATATTATATGTTCCAAATCATAAATACTATTAATTAACTTTAAATCTTCATCTAAAGCATAAATTATTTTATATAATATATATACCTCGTCTTTTGACCATCCCATAATAATACCCTCACCCCAACTATTTAAAATTTTTCGGATCTTTATTCAAGTAATTACAAATTTCTAAAAACTCATCTGTTTCTAAATTTCTATTACCTAAATTGATACTTTTATTCAAACAATTATATTCAATACCGGTCTCTTTGCAAATATCATTTAAATCAACTTTATTATCTATTACATACTTAGATAATTTATTAGTTGCTATATCACCGAACTTTACACCAACATCAACATCACAATCTTTTTTATATTTTTTATTGAACATTATTTAGACCTTTTCCTCAATTTGAAGAATATTACTAATATGATTATAATATTCATGGCAAATATTGTCAATATATATTCTTCGTTTTGAAGAATATATTGGATATATAATAAATTGTTGACAAAAAAGTGACTTTTTACTATCATTTAGGTATAAGGAGCTGAGGAAATGAATAAAAAA
Source organism: Anaerofustis stercorihominis DSM 17244 (assembly GCF_000154825.1). Classification (NCBI taxonomy): domain Bacteria; kingdom Bacillati; phylum Bacillota; class Clostridia; order Eubacteriales; family Eubacteriaceae; genus Anaerofustis; species Anaerofustis stercorihominis. Next base: position 1,359 of record NZ_DS560018.1, read on the forward strand.
CAAATATCTTTAAAACTAAAAGAGCTTCGTCGAAATAATAAATTAACCATAGAAGAAGTAAAAGAGCTACTTGCAGAAAGAGATATAAATGTAGCTGTCAAAACGATATATGGATGGGAAAGCGGTAAACGATTACCTTATCCGGATATATTTCTTACTTTATGCGATATTTACAACGTAGAAGATATATTGATAACCTTTGGAATAAGAGAAGATAACTATAAAATCGAACCTAAAATGATAGCCCGAGAAGACGGACTGAACAAATTTGATATGGGAGAAGAATTAGGACGATTTAATGAAAACACTTCTTTAGTTACATCTGATATTAATTTACTATAACAAAATTCGATTTACAGGACAAGATTAATGACTAAAGAAGAATATAAGAATATCAGAGATTTAGCATGGTATATTTTAAGAGAAACGAAGGTGAAAAAACTTCCCGTTAATATAGTAGAAGTATGTGCTAAATTAGATGTTAAAGTTCGAAGTTATGATAACGATCATAACTTTGCAAAAAATTATAAGAATGGATTTTCTATAATATTAAAAAACGGCGATAAAGTAATCTTCTATAATAAAGCTATAAAAAATAAATATAGAAACAGATTTACCATTGCACATGAGCTTGGACATATAATGCTTGGACATAATATAAATAATAGCGATAAGGAATATAAAATCATGGAGACAGAAGCAAACATGTTTGCAATAAGGATTTTATCACCTTTATGTGTTCTTCACGAAATAAAACTTGATTCGGCAAAGGAATTGGCTGAAATATGCGGATTATCAAAACAGGCAAGCAATATAAGATTTAAAAACTTCGAAAAAGCAGAGATGGAAAACAAATTTTATATGGATCCTAAAGAAATAAAATTAGTAATGCAATTTAAAAACTTTATAAAAAATACAAAAAACAAAGAAATAAGTATAATAAATAAAGCATCTTATAAAATAAGATGCTTTTGTTTTTAATTTTTATCAGTTAATTTTAAGATTGTAAATATAAGCTCATCAACATTAAAAGGTTTTGATACGTAATCATTCATTCCTATGCTTTTGGCTATATCTATATCCTGTACAAAGGCATTAGCAGACAAACCTATTATAGGAATAGTATCTGCGTTTTTATGCTTAGAGTTCCTTATATGTTTACAGGCTTCAAGTCCGTCCATTTCAGGCATTTTAACATCCATTAAAATAACATCGTAATCATTTGAATTTGAGTGCAAAAACTCATCAACGGCTTCCTTACCGTTCCAGACATGTTTGATACTTGCCCCTTTCATTTCAAGCAATGACATAGCTATTTCCGCATTTATTTCATTATCCTCGGCCAATAATACATTAAATCCTGCTAGATTTTTATTGTTATCCATAGAATGAACACTATCCTGATCGTTCATATAATCAGCTTTATCTGTTATGGGAAGTTCAACACTAATCTCAAATTTTGAGCCTTTTCCCTGTTCACTTGAAACATTTATCTTACCATTCATAAGTTTTATAAGATTATGGCTTATGGCAAGTCCAAGTCCCGTACCTGCAAATTGATGAGAAGTCGTGTTTACTTCCTGTTCAAACGGTTCAAATATCTTAGCTAAAAATTCTTTGCTCATACCTATCCCGCTGTCTTCTACGGTTATTGTAAGTAAACATATTTCATCATCTATGATTTTTTGATTTACATCAACATCTATCCTACCATTTGTCCGAGTAAATTTTAATGCATTTGATAATATATTTACCACTACTTGATTTAGTCTAAGTTCATCGCCGATCAAATAAGGTCTTGTTATATTTGATGTAATATTAAAATCAAGGGACGCATCATGTGCACGCTGAGAAAACATTATATATAACCTTTCACAGAAACCGCATAAATCAAAAGTCTGCTTATAAAGTTCTATTTTCCCGTTTTCTATTCTGGACATATCCAATATATCATTTATAAGTGAAAGCAAGTACTCAGAAGATAGTTTGATTTTATTCAAACAGTCCAAAGATTTTTCCGGATTATCATAATTCATACATGCAATATCGGTCATACCGATTATTCCATTCATAGGAGTCCTTATTTCATGTGACATTCTTGATAAAAAGTTGCTTTTTTCTTGGCTGGCAGTCTCAGCCACCTGAAGTTCGATAGACAGTTTTCTTTGTTTCTTTTGAAAGAACAAAAATATTATGACAAATATTATAAATAGTAAGCTTAGAAGAGATAATTCGATAACGGTATTATGCACTTTATTTTCAGAGTAAACTTCCGCTGCATATACAGCCTCATCGGCAAGGTCAAAATATTCTTCACTCAAACTATAAAGTTTATTGATATCTTTACCGCTTCGTACAAGATATATCTCTTCCTTTATAACTTCCCACTTTTTCTGCATATTTGAAATATCTTTTTGAAAAGTTTCATCGCTTAGAACTATTAAATCAAATTCTTCACTGCCTTTTGAAAGTCCCTTTAAAATTTTATCTATTTTTCCGATCAATTCATCGTTTTTATTGTGACACATTTCCTGTTTAACGAGACGCTGTGTAGCGCCTCTTACTATCCCCGAATAATTTATTACACGGGCATTACCCTGCATATTATTAATGGAATTAAGAGATATTATACTAATACAAGTAAACGATAAAAATAAAAGGATGGGAACGATTATATTGAATACTTTGCTATATTTTCCGTGTTTCATAGTTTTCCCCTTGACGTAAATTAGAACATGTGGATAAAGTCAAATCTAATTTAACTTTATCTAAATTTATTGTATCATATATAATAAAACAGCAAGAATTATATTTTTAGATAAATTCTTACTAATTTTTCATCGCTTATTAAAAATAAATAAGAGCAATATAAAAGTATTGCTCTTATGATTATATTCTGCCTAATACTTTACTCATATAACTATAAGTCTGAGGTCTTTCTTTTTTTAGTTTTGAGCCTTCAAGTACATAATTCTTATAAGACTCTGCAAAATATTCACTTGAAGACTGTGTCGCATAAGCTTTATTTGAATAATTATATTTACTCTTTTCTGAATTATATATATCCTTAAATTCACCGCTTACATCAGCACGACCGCCCATAAAGGCTACAAAATGACCAAATTCATGATAAGCTACAGTACTGTCTCTCTTAAGAACTATTTCTTTCCTGCCGGGATCGAATTTACCCGCATATGAAACCTTGGAATCATATTTTATATCCTTTTGACTTAAACATACTTCTAAGTCTGCTGCTTGCCTTAGGCACTGATGTATTTATATTTCCGGTATAACTTGTAAGAGTGGTTACAGTCGTTACAACAGTAGTCTTTGTAGTAGTGGTTATGGTCTTTTTCTTTGATTTTTTCTTGGTTTGTGTTTTCACAGTAGTTTTTACCGTTGTATTTTTCTTTGTTTGTTTATTATAACTGATAGATTTAGTAGCATATTTTTTAGTTTTGCTTGTAACCTTCTTTGTTGTTTTTTTTGCAGGTTTCTTCATTTTCTGAACTTTAACCTTTTTCTTAACAACAGTTTTAACTTTAGGTTTGCTGCTCAACGGAACTTTATTGGCGTCAATGATATGCTCCGTAGCCACATCAGAAGTGTCAATGAAAACATCGGGAGTTTTATATTGAATGATAAAAAAGCTGATTATCAATGATAATACTATTATGCTTATTACTATTATCTTTTTATGGGTGGTTCTTTCACTCTTCATTTTAATCACCTTTATTATTTCTAATATTTAAATTTATTATATCATAAAAATTAGGAAACGGTTACTGTTTTTAGTAATATTCTAATAATATATATAATATTTTTACCATTTGAAAAGACCTCGTAAGAGATCTTTTCGTTTATGAGTAAATTGCATCGGATATATATCTCATTGCATTTAAATGTTTACTGTTTAATTTTCATTTTCTTAATTATTAACAATATCCCTGCAAGAGATAAAATGAATATCACAGTAAATAAAACTGAATTTGTATTATCAGAAGTATCAACACCGGAAGAAGTAGGCGTTTTATTGTCTTTTATAGTAACTTTGCTTGAGTCTACTTTATTTGTTATAGTTGTACTTCCGCCCTGTGCACTTACGCTTACAGATGTTTTATCTATACTTACTTTATATTCAAAAGTCTTGGAGTTTTTTACATCTTTTCCGTTTTCATCAACTTCTTTTACATAGTAAGTTACACTTTTGCCCTTTTCTCCGAGAGGTACCGTAACGGTTGTTGAAGTTGAGCTTTCATCTGCTAATACGAGAGGTACGATCAAATCATTTCCGTCTTCGTCTTTAAGCGGCTTTTTACATCCTTTATCCGTATAAACTCCCGCATAGAACACATCTTGCACCTTTTTGGCTTTGCCGTTTGCACCAAGGACTTTTTTATTGATAGTCAACTGACCATCATAGTAATATCCTATATCGCCGAATGAATTCGTTATGGTAACATTACCTTTTGTATCTTTATTAACAGTTACGCTGCTTGGAGATACATTAACGTTATAATCAAATCCACTGTCATTATTGATTACTTTTCCGTTAGCATCGACTTCTCTTACATAATAAGTAACATCGGAGCCCTCTTCACCCAAAGGTACGAATGCGGTTACACTTCCCTCACTCTCGCCATTTAGTACTATAGGAAGTATCAAATCATTTCCGTCTACATCCTGTACCAAATCAGTACAGGCTTCATCTGCAAACACACCTGCATAGAATACATCATATACTTTAAACGGTTCTTCGTAGAATAGAACTTTTTTTGTTATATTTATTTCGCCTTCATAGTAATATGACGAATTTTCAAATGTATTGGTAATCGTAAAACCTTTTTCACTATTACCTTCAACAGTAGGGACATAATAATCTATCGGAGTTTCTTTTACGGTATAATCGATTTTCTTACCGTTTTTATACTCTTTAAATCCAATGAATGAGCCTTGCCAATTATTATCCTTATTTAGTGTAACATTCTTTTCTGTGTCGATTCCGTTAGCATATAGATTTACTTCTACAGTCTTTGGACGAAGAAGTGCGGAATTATCATTATCATCCCATACTTTATTAACATCTATATCTATAATAGAATCATTTGTTAAATTAAGAGGCGTACCGCTTTGAAGTTTCCAAAAATCATCAAGTATTTTATTTGTATCAATTGTACTGGTACGTCCCAGTATTATAAAATTATGTTTCGTAACATCAAGGGAATATCCCTTTGGAGCTTCGGTTTCTACCAAATAATAGTAAGTATCGAATTTTAGAGAAGATAATATTATCTGCCCCTTATCTCCCGAAACAAGAGGTTTCTCATTAAGTTTTACATCATCCGAAGGATCATCTAAATCATTAACTGAATATATATCAAATTTAGCACCGCTTAGAGGAGTACTGTTTGCTGCGTCTACTTTATAAATATAAAGTATAGGATCCCCCGTAGCTGTTGCAGAACCCTCTTTTACTACAACTTTTTTACTATCTTCTACTTTTACTATTTCTTCTTTTTCGCCTAATAATGAAGCAGTATTTTTAATATTCTGAGATGAACCTATGTGACCTTGAACATATGCTTCATAATATATTTCCAGTTTCATTCCGTCAGGTATCGTTAAGTTAAATCCATGACCGTCACTGTTTTGAGATAATGTCCATTTATCAGAAGATAATTCGTGTCTGACATTATTTATCATTTCATAAACTTTCATGGAACCCGGAACTATAGACATATTGGAAGTCATATCATCTTTAAGAGTAAGTGTCTTACCGTTACCTAGCACGGCACCGGCTTCATTTAGTTTTAAAGTATACTGGACATTAGGTGCGGTCGCATCGCTATATAAACCTGTTTTCGTAAGAAGATTTACCTTTATCGTCTTGCTTGCTTGTGTTTCTCTTAATTTTTTGTTATTTATAAACAAATCTGCTTTATTTATAAAAGACTTTCCGTTTACTGTACTGAATGCGGTATCATCGGTAATTTTTGTCCAAAGTTTTAATGTAACTTTTTGAGACAAATTTCCCGATAAAATCAATTTAACATCATTTGTTCCTTTTACTTCTTCGGTTTTGATATCAACATTCTTTTTATCTGAAGTAACAGAATCAAACCTCAAGCCGTCAGGTAAATGTTCAAGGATATAAACATCATCGTAATCCATTTTTAAACTATTTTGATTAAATGTTATATTCCAAAAGACCTTTTTATTTTCCAAATCTACGGAATCAGCGGCAGTTTTATTTAGTAATGAATTATTGTTATACTGAACATAAGCATTAGACTGATATGTCTGATCTCCAGTTTTAAGTTCTGCTTTATTGGAATATCTGAATTCTTTTTTGATACTGCTGTTGATATCTGCTTTGGTATTGTATTTAATCGTAACGGCTGATTTTATATCTTTAAGAAAATCTATTTTATAACCTTCGTTAAATCTGACCTCGCCTTGTACCACATAATATTCTCCGTTAGCAAAAGCGGTAACTTTATAATCTTGATTTTCCCTCAGTACATTTCCATCTCCGTCTGTTAAGACTATACTGTCAATCAAAACTTTATGAGATGTGGTTTTCATATCTGCAGAAGTCAAACTTCCGCTTGTCAAAGCAAGGTGAGGAACATCATAATATACCGCTCCCTTTGGTATCTCTCCAATTGATCTGCTGTCATTTTTGATTGCATTCAATGTAGTTGTCCATGATATGGTTTGATCATTCAAGTTCAGAGTCCCTGCTATTTTGTCTAAGTTATAGTAACTATAAGTAACTTCTGCTCCGGTTGAAGTACCGCTTACACTTCCGCTTCCGCCGCCCGAACCTCCGGGTGGAGTCATTTCAAATTTATTTGAAAGTTTTTCCATGTTAGCAACGGAAGAATCTACTTTTACATCGTATGTGAATAAGTAATAATAAGCACCGTCTGCTACATATTCAAATGAAGTCTTACTCTGAGGATCAAAAGTTTTTGTTTCTATAAGTGTAGCGGAATTTGCCCCGACAGGTCCCTTTGAATATTTAGAAACCGTAATTTTTCCGTCATAAATTTGACCTTTTCCTAAAATATCTTTCAATGTCCAGCCGGTGATATTTTGAACAGGTGTTTCATTTACACTTACACTATAGGTTATCTTGCCGTCGGTGATATCCATACGCCCTGTCTTTTTGATCCAGTTTTTGGTTATTATTTTACTGTAATCGGTCGAAGCGTTGACCCCGTTATTATCCGTCACCGAAGCATGATTTCTGATATTTTGCTCAACTGAATTACTTCCCGTACTGTAAACTCTTGGATCTACTTTTACCCAATAATCAATAGTTAATTTCTGTCCCGCCGTAAGTTTTTTCCCGGTCTTTAATTTAAATTTAACGGGAGATGAAGACATATCGACATCCAGCCATTCACTTAAATTTACACTTTGCCCATTAATCATGGCAGTAACGGGATATGTACCGTTATTTAAATAATTTATATATTTGGCTCCCAAAGTAAAATTATCAGAAATAACAAGACCCGTCAAATCTTCGGTATTCTTCGCATTTGCGATAACCAAAAGTCTGTATTTCATATGAGTTATAGCACCATCAGCGTTACCATTTTCATATTTATACGCAGGTATGCTCTTGGCAATGGTTACGCTTTTATTAGTTATGACAGGTTTTGGTTTTACCACAACATCGTATTTATATTCTTCCGTAAAAGGTATGGTAACGGTATATTCCTTTTCCTTTTGTTCAAGACTTAATTTTGCCCAGCATGAAAAAGTTCCTTTATAATTTAAACGACCGTTTTCATCAGAAAACTTATCATTTAAAGTTATGGTAACATTTCCGCTTTTATCTATTTGGGCACTTCCCACTACAGTCGTTCCTTCCTTGACTTCAAATGTTTGCTCCGATGCCAATTTGCAAACAGAAGGAAGTTTATAGCTGAAACTGTCACCTGAGTAAACATATTCATCTTTTAATGCTTTATATGATATATCAAGTTTAACAGAAGTATCATTTGGAAAAGGTGTCTTATTGTCATATAGATCCCAGCTGTCTTTTTCATCATTGTAAGTATACATGTTTACTGATGTAATCCTTCCTTTTTCGGAAAGATCATAGTTTACGGGAGTTTTGTCAATATTTTTATTATCACTTACTTGTTTTGTCTGATCAATGACTGTTTTGGAACTCTTTTTACTGTTCGCAGATAAATCAGTCCTGTCTTTAACTCTGTTTTTAAGAGTATCTTCACTGCTCCCATTCCCGCCTGAACCAAAATCACTGTTTATCTTTTGTGTAGTATCAGTATTTTGCTCCTGTCCCGCCTGTGAAGCAAATACTGATGCAGGCATAGCAGAAACAATAAGCATAAATGATAAACAAATAGCAAATAATCTTTTTTTCATAACAAATCCTCCGTATACTCTATTATTTATAGATAACAAAATAACATTTATTTTACATAGTAACCTATTTTATATTATTATATATTTACTCAGTTACCTACCAGTTACGTATGGAATAATTTTCATGTATATTATTAAAAATTTATTTTTTACTCAAAATAAAAAGACAGGATATACAAATTATCCTGTCTTTTTATAATTATATACTGTTAAGTATTATTTTTTTGAGTCTTCTATACCTTTTCTGATCTGATCATTGCATTTTTTATCTATATCTTTTGCAACATCTTCGGCTGATTTGCTGCCACGTAATAAATCCTGCATACAAACATGAAAAACATCTCTTACACCTTCCCAATTAGGATTATTATGTCTTGCATCAACGATATTTTTTGAATTTTTACTATATGCTTCCATATAAGCAACTTTATCTTTATTTTTTTCAACATAAGATTTCATTACCGGAGTGCTGGCTAAAGAATATTTCCAAAACTCTTCATTATCATAAATAAATTTAATAAAATCTTTAGAAACCTTAAGTTTATCGGGATCGTTATTATTAAACACATAAAATCCGTTTAAATAATTGGTGGCATATCCGTTACCGTCAAGACTCGGGAAATTGGCTAAAAAAACATCAAATCCATAATCTTCTTTTGCATTATTTATTATTACGCTGTTCCCGTAAGTTATTGCAAGCTGTTGATTATAAAACAACTCATAATTGGATAAGAAATCCATATTCTCGGAACCGATCGGAGTTATTTGATTTTTATTCAATTCGGATATCCATTCCAACGCCTTTATCCCTTCAGGCGTACTCAAATTAAAATATCCGTTTTTATCGAATATATCACTTCCGTAGGCTCTTAAAAGAGTCATGATATGAGTGTCCCCCTGATTATCGGAAGCAAACATGGATAGAGTACTCTTGTTGTTATCTTTTAAAGAATGTTTTAAAGTATTTAAAATTATATTGAATTCTTCAGTTGACCACTGAGCTATTTGTCCTTTTTTAGGGATGTATTCTTCCAATCCTGCATTTTTCATCATTTTAGTATTCACGACCATGGTATTTTGAAGCTGATTAAATGGAAGCATATATGTTTTTCCGTCTACATTGCATTGTTCCCATATTTTATCGTCTATATTTTTTCTCATCTCATCACTTATTATATCGTCTATAGGCGCCATTCTGCCTTTTCGGATGTATGTAGGCATATCAAAAGAACCCGGATAAATCACATCTGCCGCTTCATCGGTCCCAAATTTGGTTTCCAGCTGTTCTTTCTCATCAGTATATTTATATTTTGTTATATTAAATTCCACATCATATTCTTTATATGTATTTTTAAACTTTTCTGCCGCCTCACTGAACAAATCAAAAATTTCAGCATTGGGATGATCTTTATCATACACCATTGTTACCGGAGGACATTTTACATTGACAGTAACTTTTTTAACTTCTTTACCGCACCCCCATAACGATTGACATAAAATCATTACGATAAGTAAACATATTAATTTCTTTTTCATTTTACTCTGTCTTCCCCCCCCCCAAATAATTTTAACTTATTAATAAATGAATCTATATTGAGCGGTTTGGTTATAACGTCATTCATACCGCTTTCAATAGCCCTGTCTGCATCTTCTCTAAAGGCATTTGCGCTAAAAGCAAATATGATAACATCGTTATCCGTTCTGTCCGACTGCCTGATTTTTCTGCATGCTTCATAACCATTCATGACCGGCATTTGAATATCCATTAATATAACGTCAAAATAATTTATCTGACTATCGGTAAAGGCTCGTACGGCTTCTTCTCCGTTAACTACGGCAAATATATTACACCCCTGAGCTTCAAGTATTTCTGTAACTATTTCTCTGTTTATATCATTATCTTCGGCGAGTAAAATATTAATGCCTTTAAGAGATATATTAGGATTTAAATCTTCGGTAACTGTCACTTCGGACTTTTGACTTGAGCGTTCAAATGGGATGTTTATTATAAAAGTAGTACCCTCGTTCACTTTACTTTGTACCTCAATGTTACCTCCCATTTTTTCTACGAATATCTTACTTAAAGTAGTCCCGAGACCTGTACCGTTTTGAGAATTATAACGTCTTTCCTGCTCGAAAGGTATCCATATCTTCTCCAAAAATTCGGGGCTCATACCGCAGCCGGTATCGGAAATCGTGAATTTAGTATTTAAAATATTATTACTTTCTGCCTGCTCTATCTTTAAAAATATACTGCCTTCCTCAGGTGTGAATTTCAATGCATTTCCCAGAAGATTGACTATTATCTGCTTAAGCCTTGTTTCATCTCCGATGATATGATAGCCAATAATATTATTGCTGTCTATTTCAAAATGAAGTCTTTTATCTTTCGCTTGAGTTCCTATGAGAATATCTATATCATTTATAAACTTATTTAAGTCCATATCATTTTTATATATTTCAATCTGACCGCTTTCTATCTTAGACATATTAAGAACATCGGATATGACACTTTTCAGATACTCAGCCGAAACATCAGCTTTTTTAAGATATTCGAGCATTTTATCTTTATCACCGATATTTTTTCGCATCAAATAATGAAGACCTACTATACCGTTAAGAGGTGTACGTATTTCATGACTCATATTCGCCAAAAAAGAAGATTTTGCCTGTTCGGCCTCACGTGCAATTTTTGCATTCATCATGGTGTGATAAATAAACATGGATACCAATATGATAACTATGCCAAGCAGCAAAAAGAAAAATAAAGATCTTAAAAGCAATATACGTGTTTGCTCGGCAGTTACCGAACTGGAGACCTTTACAACGATGTACCAATCACTGTCTTTTATACTTTTCATCATAGAATAATAGCTTTGTCCGTTATAAGCGTATTCGATAAAAATATCTTTTCCAGATTCAACATCATTTTTACAAGTTTGTAAATTAGTTTTATTTAAAAATTTTGAAGAACTCAGCTCATTAAAATAATTTTGATTTACTTCACTGTCATAATATTTACTGGACGTTACAATATTGCCGGATTCGTCAATGAGAAGCACTATACCTTTCCCGTCAAAGCTTTCCAGTTCCATATGGTCGCTTAGATCTTCCACTGGGACCATTCCTACTATGCCTTCAATAACCTCATTTTTATATTTGATTTCATTATCCAAATGGATACCGAATATTATACTATCCTGCCAGGATTCTTTTGTATTGTATTGAAATTTTTGTGAAAATTGTCCGTCAGACTTATTATATATATTTTTCCACTTTACTTTATCGATGGAAGTGACCAAATGTGCATTATCATATACTTTTCCGCTTTTTGTTACGACATACAGTTTATGAAAGTCGGTACTTTGAGATTCCACACTCAGCATATATGATAAATCTGTTAAATTTTCTTTTCTCGTATTCCTGATCCTGCTTGCCAATGATTGGATATATTCATACTTTGCGGACATTTGATTTTCCATATTCTTGATATCATGTTCCGTTATCTGCTCCATAAATGAAACTGTAGTGTTATATACAGCATGCTCCACACTTTTTTTATACAAAAAGTATCCGGAAAAAAGTATCAACAAAGATATAACCAAAATAGTACTGTATATAAACCATTTATTAAATTTATTATATAAATAATTAATAAGTTTCATATTCAAGCCCCTGTTTCTACTAAACAAAATAATATTTTGAAATAAAAATAAATCCTTTAAATAATATAAAAAATCAAAACATATATATATATGACTATAGCATATAGAAAAAATAATTCAAATATAAAAGAGAATAAAGACGTAATTCAGAAATAAAAACTCCCGAAAAGATTAAATCTAATGGGAGTTTGAATATTATTTATATATTAAAAAACTTATGGCAAATCAACTGAATATGTGTTTTAAAGATAAAATGAAAATTCGATACATATAAACGTATTTTTGATATTACACATTTTTATATACATTGATTAAATATAAAAAAGTGTGATATCATAAACATGTAAATCAAAACTTTGTTTTATATATCTCTTAGTTCAAAAATACACCTTTGTATTTTTTCAAGAAATTCACAGGCTTCCATTCCATCCATTTGCACATGATGAAACTGAAATGATATTTGAAGTTTTGTTATATCATCATCTTGTTTGTATTTACCCCAAATGATAAAAGGATTATTAAAAATACCGCTGTACATATTTATGGCACCATCAATATCATATTTAACAAGAGAGGATGTTCCCACTATCATACTATCCTTGATTTCAAAATCTTTGCAAGTTTGATAAACCTGCTCGGTGGATGTTAAGTAAGAGCAGTTAAAATCTTTTAAATCCGACTTGAATGGGATATCGCAGGAATTTATGCCTCCGTTTTTATTGGAAACAATCACATTCACACTGATTTTATCATATTCAATCATTTTTTTATCAACCGGAAGCAAGCGAAATTCATCTGTATCGTTTGCCGCATGAGCAATACAATAACACATAAGCATATTTAATTTATATCCCTTGGATTTAAGCTTTATCAGATTTGATATATCAAGAGTCTTGAATATAGTAACCATGGGCATTGGCGCATCTATATACAGTTCCCAGCTTACTGCTCTATTTGTATCCATAGGATTGACTTCTCTCATTCTATTTACCTCCCAAACTTGATTTTACCAACTATCATACTTTACTATATCATAAAACACATTACAATTTAATTTGATTTTCTATAATATCTAAAAATTATAAAACATTCATTACTTAAATATCTTAGTATATATTACGATTTTACTTTTATTATGAAGATATCAAAAATCAAATACATTTATATGGTATTAATAATATTTGCTTTATTTAACACGATAAAATATAATCGCCTATGAGTTTATAAAAAAAATTATTCATAAATAAATATCCCAGCTAAAAACATAAAACAATAAAATACTATAGAAAAAATTAAATTCTTATATAAATAAAAAAGTTACTTTAAACTTACAGAAAGTTCAAAATAACTTGAATATCATATTATGGTGGAAGTGGGGGGAATCGAACCCCCGTCCAAAACCAGATAAACCAGACTTTCTCCGAGTGCAGTTTGTTTTAAAATTTAACGAGCTATTATAAAATAAACAAAATCATAACCCGCGAGTCTCAATTGATACTATACTCTGTCAAGACACCCATAGTATAGGTCCCTGCTAAAATTTGACAATCGTTATATCTCTTGCAGGTCAGAGATACACAACCGCGCCGCAACTAGGCAGCGAAAGATAATCTATTGTTATCGTTTAATTTTAAGTTTGCTTATTTTAAAGATGCTAAGCTCATCTACTCGCTTATCTGACCGCACTGACCCTGTCGAAACCATTGCACCCCCATTTTATCTGAAACTTACTTTGAAGTTTCGGTCAATGTCTCTCTTTGCCGCTTTTTCTTTCAAGGCTTCTCTTTTATCATAAAGTTTTTTACCTTTACATACGGCGATACTCATTTTAACATAGCTTTTGGAAAAGTGCAAATCTAAAGGAATTAAAGTATAACCATCTTTTGTAAGATAATCCTTAATATTCCTGATTTCTCTTTTATTCAATAAAAGCTTTCTTTCTCTTAAAGGGTCTACATTGTTTATATTCCCAAATTCATAAGGACTTACGTGCATACCGATTATGAAAACCTCATTATTTTTACTTATATTGGCATAGCTGTCTTTAAGGTTTACCTTACCGTTTCTGATAGACTTGACTTCGGTCCCCTTAAGTTCGAGACCTGCCTCATAAGTTTCGATGATATGGTATTCAAATGCAGCCTTTTTATTCTTTGCTATTATTTTTTTATCTTCTTTATTTTTGTTTGCACCCATGTTTCTACCTACATACCTATAATATTAAATAAAATTGCAAAATAATGTAAAATCGTGCCTGCAAGAACAAATAAATGCCAAATAGAATGCATATATTTATATTTGGTCATACAGTAAAATATCACACCAAAAGTATACATCAATCCTCCTGCAATTAAAAGTACCAATGTTAAAATGGATACTACTGCAATCAAAGGTTTTACGGCAAAAACTACCGCCCATCCCATTACCAAATACAGCAATAAAGATATCTTTTCATATTTTTTAAGATTGATCGCATTCAAAATAATACCTACTATGGCACTTATCCATATCACCGCGAAAAGGAACCAGCCTACGCTTGCTCTCAAAGTAAAAAGAGTAAAAGGAGTATATGTTCCTGCAATGAGAAGGAATATGGTACAGTGGTCAAAGACTCTAAGTATCTCTTTTATCTTTTTATTTTGAAATGAATGATATAAAGTAGAAGCCAAATAAAGGCAGAACATACTTATACCGTAAATAACACTGCTTATGACTGCCCAGTGGTCAGCATATATCGCACTGAGTACAATAAGCACCGCACAGCCTGCCACAGCAAAAAACACACCTACTCCGTGAGAAACGGAGTTAAAAATTTCTTCACCAAGAGTATATCTCTTTGTCAAATCTTTTTCGTCACTACTCATAATAAACGCCTCTTTCTAAGTTAATTTTTTCGTTTTGCCAAATATAGAGCCAGCTCTCTTAGGAAATCGGCTTCACTGCCAAAATCGGATAAACTGTTTAAAGATATATTCAATAGTTCATCTACCTTTTCGTAAGATCTTTCAAGCCCGTAAACATAAGGATATGTCATCTTATTTCTTTCGCTGTCCATACCTACTTTTTTACCCAAAGTTTCCTCGTCGGATACCACATCGAGTATATCATCCACGACTTGGAACATAAGTCCGATAGCTCTTGCATACTCACTTAAGTTTTTTAATTCATCATCTGTGGCACCGCCTACGACAGCACCGCTTATAACGCTTGCTCTCAAGATAGCTCCGGTTTTATTGTCATGTATAAAGTCAAGAGTTTCACCGTCGGGCTCTTTCCCTTCGCTCTCCATATCCATTACCTGCCCCGCTATCATTCCCTTTACTCCCGCACTGTCGGCAATTACATTCATAGCCTCTACATATCTGTTTATATCCTTTGACGACTTAGCACCTTTCAACATTGTTTCATAAGCAAGATTTAAAAGACTGTCTCCCGCAAGTAAAGCGGTAGCTTCGCCGTAAACCGTATGATTGGTGGGTTTTCCTCTTCTCAGCTCATCATCGTCCATACAAGGAAGGTCATCGTGAATTAGAGAATAAGTATGTATCATTTCCATAGCCGCCATTAAAGGAAGGGCTTCGTTAGTATCTCCTCCTACACATTTGCAGCTTTCCATCAAGAGTATAGGTCTTATCCTTTTTCCTCCCACAAAGAGAGAATAATTGAAGCTTTCGAAAATACTTTTGGGTTTACCTTCTTTTATGGTATATTTTTTTAATACATCTTCTACGAATGATTGTTTATCTTTTAATTCTTTTTTAATATCCATTTTTATTCCTCTTCAAAATCTTCGACTATAGGTTCATCGTCTTTTTTATCTACCAGTACTTTTACTTTTTCGCTTGCCTTTGTAAGTTCTTCTTTAAGCTCTTTTATAAGTACATCGGCTTCATCATAAAGCTTTACAGATTTATCCAAGGTTATCTTTGATTCTTCCATCAATGTACTTATTTCTTCAAGTCTTTGAAGTTTCTCTTCAAAAGTTTTTTTATCACCCATTTTACTCTCCTTCTATCTCACTGATAACAGAATTCAGCTTACCGTCTTTCATTCTTATACTTATTTCATCTTTTACATTTACATCATTGACCGAAGTTATTACTTTATTATTACTTTCTACAATAGCAAAACCTCTTTCCAAAACGCTTACCGCCGACAGAGAATGAATCAGCTTTTCGCTGGAATCTACTTTATGCTTCAAAAGATTAATCTTATTATATAAACTTAAATCAATATTATCCTTTAAAGTATCGATATACTGTTCCATATTTTCTATATAAGCATTTGGTCTTTTCATTACTGGCTTGTTTATTATATTATTTAATTTTTCAGTATATTTGTCGATAAGACCTTTAAGAGAATTATTTATCTTCTTTTCATAAACATCTACGGTATATACTATATTATCCAAAGGTTCGCTTACGACTTCCCCTGCAACGGAAGGTGTCGGAGCTCTGAAATCCGCAACAAAATCGCATATGGTAAAGTCGGTTTCATGTCCTACCGCGGAAACTACGGGAATAGCACTGTCAAAAACCGCCTGAGCAACGACTCTCTCGTTAAAAGCCCAGAGTTCTTCGATACTTCCGCCGCCTCTGCCGGTGATTATCACATCAGCAAGCTTGAGCCTGTTTATATCATATATCATCTGCGCGACTTCTTCACCGCTTCCCTCTCCCTGAACCGTTACGGGACATACTATTATCTTTATATTCTTATTTCTTCTTTTTATTACACTTATTATATCTCTTACCGCCGCCCCGGTAGGTGATGTTACAACTGCAACGGTATCTACAAAAGAAGGAATTGACTTCTTTTTATCTTGGTCGAAATACCCCTGAGCCTTAAGCTCTTCAAGAAGTCTGTTATATTCTTCATATAGCCTTCCTATCCCCTTTTTCTTCATGCTTTTGACATAAAGCTGATAATTACCGTTTCTTTCAAAAACAGACACATACCCCTCTATAATTACCTTCATACCATCCATTGGTTCGAAGGCGAGAGAATATGTGTCCGATTTGAACATGACACAGTTGATTTTTCCGCTGTTATCTTTTATCGAAAAGTATAAATGTCCCGAAGAGTGCCTTTTATAATTAGACACTTCTCCTTCCACTCTCAAATTTGATAAAAGTTCATCGTAATCAAGCAGTGTTTTTATATATTTGTTAACATCTCTGACGGTTAAAATTACATTATCTATCATTTAAACACCTATATTTAAAACCATATCATCTAGTATTGAATACTATGTTATCACTTACTAACGGTATTGTCAATACATTTATTAAATAACTTTTTTATAAACACTGTTAAGAAGCCCGTTTACAAAGGTCGCTTCTTTTTCATCAGAATATGTGTGAGCAAGGCTTACAGCCTCATTCAGTCCCACTAACGGAGGGATATCTTCGTTATACATTATTTCAAACACCCCAAGTCTCAGTACCGCAATGACATGAGTAGATAGTCTTTCGAATTTCCACCCCTTTAAATTATCCTTTATGGTATCATCTATTTCTTCAAGGTTATCCAAAATACCTTTTACCGTTTTCTTGGCATACTCACCCTGAGTACCTTTTATACCGCTGTCTAAAATCATTTGTTCATATCTTTCAGCAAAATCGTCGTGAAAATTTATTTGAAAAATTATCTTATATACTAAATCTCTTGCTACGTCTCGTTTCAAAGTATCCTCCTTTAAATGCTATTAGCATTCAAGCCCTTCAACATAAACATTTACTTGTATTACACTATATCCCGTCATGGATTCTATCGCTTGTTTTACCTTTTTCTTTACTTCACTTGTAAGCTCGGGGATAATCGCTCCGTACTTGATTATGAGAGAGACATCGATTATAAGTTTCTTTCCACTTATAATAGTCTTCACACCTTTTCCCACGTTCTTTTTACCAAACAGTTCACCTATATCAAGACCGCCGTAAAATCCGCTTATACCGTCTATTTCGGCAGTTACAAGCCCAACGATGGAAGTAATGACGTTTTCGCTTATATTTAGTTCATCGCCTTTTTCCAAAGTCTCTTTGATACCGATATTTTCTTCTATATTCTTACTCATAAATTTACCTCCGAATAGTAAAATTCTATACTCATCATTAATAATACAATTATAACATTATTTTCAGTTATTGCAATTATATTAGATACATTAATAAAAATTTAACCTGCCATAAATATAGGCGTAGAAAGGGGATTATAAGAAAAATAAACAAGGATGATACCAAGCAGAAGTATGCTCAAAATACTTATGAGTTTCCCTTTCAGAGTACCGATTTGTTCATCGAGAAGTATCTTGCAGCTGAAGCTTTGACATAATAAAGCAGCTAAAAATATAAGTAATATATACATAAACATATTCATAACTCCGAACATATTTTTAAATGTATAAAAAAGCATAGGTACGCTGAATACCAATATGTAAGAACTTATCGCTTTTGCATAAAAGAAATTATCATTATACTGGACCTTGAATAACATTTCTATGATTATAAAGAATATCAAAGAAAAATAAATCACTTTCATCTGTTCCATAACGCTGGCATTATTTGCTCCCACCACTCTGAACAGTCCCATATCCGTAGATAAATATAAGTTTGAGAGTATTAAAGTAAATAACACAATGAGTATAGTTCCTATTCGTTCCATCTTAATCAGTTTCATTTCATTTACCTCCTAATTATTACAATATAACTATAAAAAATACAAAGTAAAAAATATGTCAACTTTTGCATAAAAATACACATATATACTGAATTTGACCTTGCAATATAAAAAGATTAAGTCTATAATAACAAAAAGCAATTTGACAGGAGGAAATTATGGCAAACAAAAAGACTTTAAATGTAGTATTGACGGGAGTAATGGCGGCACTTATATTTATTGCAACATACATTAATATAAGATTACCGATTTCATTTACGGACGGAGGACTTATCCACCTCGGAGGATCGGTTTTAGTAATAGCAACATTCTTACTTATGCCTGTGGAAGCAGGGTTAGCCGGAGCAATAGGTATGGGACTGTTTGATATGCTCTCCCCTTATGCGGTATGGGCACCTTTTACATTTGTGATCAGACTTGTGCAAGGTATCGTAGTATCAAAGCTTCTTCTTAAAAAAGGAATTTCGGGAGTTATCCTTGCTATGGTCATATATACCATAATAGGTATGGGAGGATATTATCTGGCGGAAGCATTGATTTACGGAAACTGGATAGCACCGATGGCTTCAATGCCTGGAGAATTCATTTCCGATATGGTAGCGATAGTTATAGGCGTACCTATAGCAAAGATACTTATTAAAAATAAAATATGTTATAAAACGGAACATTAAGTAAAAAGACACCTAAAGGTGTCTTTTTTATATTAATACTTTAATAAAACATAATGAAAATTGAGTATAAGACTTACTCTATGTAAAAATGATTTTTAAGTATCATTGGATATATCTATACAAAATATAATTTAAAATGACTCTAAATCATTTATCTCTACAAAAAACATTTGCTAATCAAAAAATAAAATATATAAAAACTCCCATACATTAAAATGTATGAGAGTTTATTTTTTATTAATATTTCACTTAAAACAAACCTTTGACGAAATTAACTATCTTATCCCATAGTCCCGAATCATTGAACTTATCGGATATATTTTGTAATTGTTCCGAAACACTGCTTAAATCTACATTTTCAAGATTTCTTGCAAGTTTTAATAGTTGCTCAACTTGATCATCCGTCAATGTGATGTTCTTTTCATCCGCTATTTCTTTTATCTTTTCTTTGACCGTGCTGTCGTCAGCATCCTTTATATCGTCCATTGATAATTTTAATTCATTAACAAGGTTTGCCGCGTCATCGCTTCCTATATCATCGGACAATTCTCCTGTTGTAACGAGTTCTTCCGTAGCCGCCTGTTTTGTTTCTTCAGGGACTTTTTCGCCGCTCATCTGTTCATAAGCTTTATATACGCCCGTAAGAGCCGCCGTGCCCGAAACATTTATAGGAGAAGCTATTACTATTTTAGCATCGGTTATACCTACCGTGGTCAAAGCATTTTCATAGATATCTTTTGTAAGCCAGTCAATATTATGAAGCGTAATATCAAGTCCTTCGCCTTTATCTCTGGTCAATATATAAATAGAAGATAAGCTTTTACTTCCTATCCTTGACGGATCCACATTTTCAAGATATTTCTTTTCATCGTCTATTGTAATATCCACTTCATTGACACTGTTTTCTTCTTTTTCAAAATAATCATATACTGTTTTTCTTTGTTCGTCGGTCAAGTTCGAACCTATAGCTACCATTTCCTGTCCAGCGTTTATTGCTAAAACATTTGACAGAGGAACGGTTAAAATCATCAATGACATAATCAAACCAATTACTTTTTTCATATATTACTCCTTATAAAATAAATAAAAATTTTAAATATATTGTATAATAACACCTTTTTGGTAAAATTAAAACTTTTTTAATCATATTATAATTTTTAAAGTTATATATACCAAAAGACAAATAAATCATTTTATTTAAAAAATCATTCTTAATACGGTAATTATACTGGGAATTCATTTCATTTTATTATCTCTCAGTCATATTAACACATAAATCCAATAAAATAAACTTAACTGCATCTATTATATTTTATGTAAAATATAAATTATTTATCGTTTATCATTAAATTTTTATTGACAAACAAGTTTAAACGTGCTATCTTTAAATTAAGAAAACTTAAGGAGAAATAAAATGAACGAACAGAAAGAAAAGATAAACAGTTTAAGCAAGGTAATTTGTATATTTTGCAAAATCACAAAAGTATGTATCATAATAGCAATGATACTGATAGCGATGGCTATAGGTGTTACATTATTGTCATTGGGACAAACAGAAGGGATTTGGACTTCCGTATCAAATATTTTATCGGAAGACTACATTATAAACGGGTCATTGAATGTTTTCTATGCAGTCTTGGAATTTACAAATGCATTGATATCAGGAGTTATTTTATACCTTTTAACCGACAGTACATTGAATCTTTTTGAAAGCATAGAAAACAGTCATACACCTTTTGACATTAAAAATATCAATATCATAAAGAAAATAGCGAACATAATGAAGATATTGGTAATAGTTCCTCCTGTACTATCCATTTCAATAGCAACAATATTTCAAACGACAGCAACGATAAATTTCAACTTTTCTATGATTTTGGTGGTAATAGTATTCTACTGCTTATCCGAAATATTTGCATACGGAGCAAAACTCCAAAAAGACGCTGACGAAACATTATAGGAGTAAAATATGGCAATTATATTAAGATTGGACAGAGTAATGGCGGACAGGAAAATATCCCTTGGAGAACTTGCGGATAAAGTAGGTATATCAAACGTAAATCTATCAAATATAAAAAGAGGAAAAATAAGTGCAATCAGATTTTCAACACTTAATTCAATATGCGAAGTACTTGATTGTCAGCCCGGAGATATTTTGGAATATCAAAAAGACGAAGAATAAAAACAAAAAAGCAGACTATCATAGTCTGCTTTTAATTTACAATCAAACCCGCAACGTATTTTCCGGCTAAGACACCTACTATACAAAGGATTACACTGGATAATACATATAATCCCGCAAATACAACTCTTCCGCATTCGATGAGGTTTACAGTTTCCAAAGAAAATGTAGAAAAAGTCGTAAATCCTCCGCAAATCCCGGTTTGTAAAAACAGCTGCAAATCTTTACTTATGTATCCGCTGTTCCCTGCCACTGAAGAAATAAATCCAATTAAGAATGAACCGAGCAGGTTTATCATCAATGTCACAAAGGGAAAGTCGGAAGAAAATGAAAAAATATTCCCTGCCAGATACCTAAGAGAAGCCCCTATAAAACCGCCTAAACCCACAAACAATATATTTATCATCATTTATCTCCCAATTAATTTCTCTAATGATTTTACATAATAATCATAAGTCCTTTTATCAAAACAAACTATTTTTACTTCTTTTATCGTATCATCTTCACTTAAAAAATCCAGTATTGCATTTACAGCTATCTCACTTGCTTCATTCAAAGGATAAGAATACACACCTGTACTTATAGAAGGAAAAGCGATCGTCTTAACACCGTTCTCTTTAGCAAGTTTAAGTGAATTTTTATAAGCACTTTTAAGAAGCACAGCTTCATTATCTTTACCGCCTCTGTATATCGGTCCGACGGTATGGATAACATATTTGGCTTTTAAATCATATCCTTTTGTTATCTTTGCCTCCCCCGTCCTGCACCCGTGCAGGGTCCTGCATTCTTCGAGAAGTTTCTTCCCTGCAGCTCTATGTATGGCGCCGTCAACGCCTCCACCTCCAAGCAGAGAGGTGTTTGCGGCATTGACTATGGCGTCTGTCTCTTCCTTTGTTATATCGCCCATAACGATTTTACATCTTTCCATCATCTATACCTGCCTCATCGATTTCTTTTATATATTTGTTTTCATATGCTTCTTTGTTTTCTGCTTTGTTTTCAAATCCTTTTATTTCTTTTTCGCCTTTAGCCTGAGAAATAAGTGTGCCCATTCCTCCTACACAGCCTCCGGGACAGCCCATGCCTTCCAAAAGATACCCGTTTCTTTTACCTGATTTTGCAAGAGTAAGTATTTTCTTGCAGCCTTTTAGCCCGTCGGCTCTGTCTGTCATGACTTCAAGTTCGGGATCGAGTTTATTTATTGCTCCAACAATGGCTTTTGTAACCCCTCCCGAATATCCGTAGCCTCTTCCTGCAGCAGTTGCGTCATCAAGTTTTTCTCCTTCAAAACTATCCACATCTATTCCTTTTGCTTCAAACATTCCCGCAACCTCTTCAAAAGTAAGGACGTAATCCACATCGCTTTTTACGCTTCTCCTGTTCGCTTCAAGCTTCTTAGCGGAACAAGGCCCTATAAATACTATTTTTGCATTTGGATGGTTTTCTTTTATTACTCTCGCAGTAGCGACCATAGGTGTAAGTGCGGGAGAAACATATGGTGCGATATCGGGATAATCTCTCTTTGCCATAACAGCCCATGAAGGACAGCAGGAAGTAGCAAGGAAAGGTTCTTCACCTGTCTTTACCTTTTCGATAAAATGCTTTGCTTCGAAAACAGCACCCATATCGGCTCCGAGGGCAACTTCGATAACATCGCTGAACCCAAGTTTTAATAATGCTTCTTTTATCTTTTCCGGACTGGCACCTTTTCCGAACTGACCTACAAAGGCAGGTGCGATTTCCGCAATCACTTCATTATTATTTTGAATAGCCTTTATAGTTTGATAAATTTCTGATTTATCACTTACCACACCGAAAGGACAAGCAACTATACACTGTCCGCAGGAAACGCATTTTTCATAATCTATCTTTGCATTCCCCTCTTCGTCCTCGGTATATGCGTTAACCCCGCAGCTTGCTTTACAAGGTCTGTCAAATTTAACTATTGCATTATACGGACAAGCCTCTACACATCTTCCGCATCTAACGCATTTATCCTTGTTTATTACGCTTTTTCCGTTCTCGAAGTAAACTGCATCAACGGGACAAACTTCACTGCAAGGATGAGCATAACAGCCTCTGCAGTTGTTTGTAACAAAGACAGTATTCTCTTCACACTGCATACAAGCCTTCGAAACTACATTGACAAGAGGCAGATTTAATACATTTTTCTCTCCTAAAATATTTTCTTTGTCCTTATCCTCATCAAATGGAGTTTCATTACTGCTTACGTCCAGACCGAGAGCAAGCCTTATCCTCTCCAAAATCAAAGCTTTTTCTCTCTTTTTATTAGTTATCTTGTTATCTTGTTCCTCAACGATTTCAGCTGCTAATTTTTCAAGCTCCGGTTCCTTGTTTTCATAAGCAAGCAATGCAACTTCTTTAAATACTTTTCTTCTTATATCAACGATAGGCGTAAAAATCTCTTTCATAAATCTCTCCTTAACACAGATTAATATAATTTATTATATAATATTATTTACCATAATTAGAAAATTTATAATTTTAAATTGTATTTTAGTATTTATATATATTTAATATATTTCATTTATTAGCATAAATGAATATAAGCCAATCATAAAAAATAAAGTGTACGGATTGAAAAAATAATAAACGACTCTAAATATACTTAAACACCAAAGAATAGATAATAAAATAAAAGCTGATATCAAAATAATCTTATTTATCTTTTCCTGTTTAAACTCATTATAATTCTTAATAAGTATAAATATAAAAACAGAAGCTGTAATTCCTACAATTACATCCATAAAATATCTAACTTGCATCGTCATTAAAAACCTACCATAATAATAATCCAGTTTTGTTTTAAAGTAGGGAATAAAAAATATAAGATAAACCGGCAGTATCATCAACGATAAATAATATAATTTCTTCTTCATATTAAATTCTCCTTTAAAAATATGTAAATTTATAATCCTTCTTTATAAGATATTATACCATACGAGCCTTAAAATCGAATACATATAGCATATAACCTCATTAATTTATTTTCAAAATCAATAAAAATTGATAAAAGCCTTTAAATTATTTATTTAAAAAGATATACTTCTAAATATAACTTTTACTTAGGGAGAAAAACATGAAAGTAACTTTAGTAGGAATAAACTCAGCCTATTCACATACAAACTTAGCTGTATATTATCTTTTAAATAATTCCATACCAAAAGGAGTTGACGCAGGAGTAAAACAGTACAACATAAATATGCTGGAAGAAAATGTAATCGAGGACTTATTTTACGAGAAAAGCGATGTTTACATATTCTCATCTTATATTTGGAATATAGAGTACGTGCTTAAAGTAGCTTCATCATTAAAAAAGACGACAAATGCAAAAATAGTTTTGGGAGGAAGTGAAGTCAGTTTCAATGCAAAGAATTACTTTGATAGATACGACTTCATTGATTATATACTTGCAGGAGAAGGCGAAGAGATAACTTATGATTTGCTCAACGGGATCAATAATAATAAAAAAATAAGTATAGTAAACGTATTTGACAAAAATTCCAAAGACTACAATTATATAAAGAAGCATATTGACTTCAATAAAGTTATATTCCCTTATAAAAATGTAAATATGGAAGACTTTCAAAATAAAATCATATATTATGAAAGTCAAAGAGGATGTCCATACAACTGCAGCTACTGCTTATCGGAACTTGATAAAAGTCTGAGGTTCAGAGATTTAAATAAAGTAAAAGAAGAAATAATGTTCTTTATTGATAACAATATCCCTTTGGTCAAATTTATCGATAGGACTTTTAATGCAGACAATAAAAGAGCAAAGGAAATAATCAGGTTTATACTTAGAAACAGCAAACACACAAAATTTCATTTTGAAGTATGTGCAAATCTGCTTGATGACGAAATAATCGAGCTACTGGGAAGTGCTCCAAACGATATGTTTCAGCTGGAAATAGGACTGCAGTCTATCAATGAACATACCATTAAGGAAATAAACAGAACTACTGATACGGAAAAAATAGGTATCAATGTTTTAAAACTGTTAAAAAACGATAATGTTCATATACACTTGGATCTTATTTCAGGTCTTCCCTATGAAGATTTAAATTCATTTAAAGAAAGCTTTAATTTTGCTTATAATTTAAAACCACATATGCTTCAGCTGGGATTTTTAAAAATCCTTCACGGAACTATGATAGAAAAGAAAAAGAAAGATTATGATTTAAAATATAATGATTTTACACCATATGAAATATTATCAAATAAATGGTTAAGTTATGAAGATATATCTAATTTGAAAAATATAGAATTCCTCATAGACAGATATTTTAACTCAAATAATTTTTACAATACACTGGAATTTTTTGTAAATAGAATAGCAGATTCACCTTTTGAATTTTATGAAATGCTAAAGGATTATTTTATAAAAAATGAATTATTTAAAAGAAGCATAAGTAAAGATGATTTATATGAAATCTTATATGATTTTTTTAAAGCATACGATGAAAAAACTGCTTATAATCTATTAAGTTTTGATTATTTAAGTTATGTTAAAATCAGAAAACCTAAAAAAGAGTTCATAGAAAAAATAGAAGTTTTAAACAAAGAAGAAGTTTTTGAAATGCTGAAAACCGAAGATTTCAGAGAATTATACTTAAATGAATACAACGAACTTTCAAATAAAGAAGTTTATAAAAAAATAAGTCTATATAAATTCACTATAAACCCTATTACAAAAGAAAAGAAAGAAACATTGATATTATTTAAAAACAAAAAACAAGATAAAGTAAGATTAGGTCATGAATATTTTTGTTTAAGCTAAGGAGAAAAAAATGGAAATAATTAAAATAAATAAATTAGAAGAAAAGGAATTAAACTTTTTATTAAATTTATGGGAAGAAAACGTAAGAGTCACACATACTTTTTTAAATGAAAATGATATCTTAAAATTAAAGCCTATAGGAAAAGAGGCATTAAAACAAATACAACATCTATTTATTATAAAAGATGATGACATCATTAAAGGTTTTATGGGGATAGAAAATGATAAGATAGAAATGTTATTTATAGAAGTAGACAGCAGAGGAAATGGTTACGGAAAAAAATTAATTGAATATGCTATAAATAACTTAAATATAAAATACGTTGATGTAAACGAACAAAATCCAAAAGCTCTGGGATTTTATGAATATCTCGGGTTTGAAGTTTTTAAAAGAGATGAATGTGACGACCAAGGAAATGACTTCCCTATTTTGCATTTAGAGTTAAAAAATAAATAAATCATAAAATAAAAAATAAACCTCACATTAAAATATCATGTGAGGTTTTAAATTTCATCTGCATTTCTCATATAACTTGCGACATCATCAGGTACGGCAAAATCATATCTGGCACCTATCGATTTAAATCTTACGACAGACTTATCCTTATATACAGCAAAACTGCTGGAATCTTTTTTATTGCTCAATATGTATTCATAACAATATTTTTTATCGAATGATTCTTTTTTGTTATGATTATAATCCGACTTATCACTTGCTTTCCATTTATCTATGTGTAAATTATCCACAAATGCAGTTATTCTTTTTTTATCTTTTATTACCTTTATAACATTACCATTTGTCCTATCTATTACTTCCATCTTTTGAGAAGATTTCAGGACATCACTGTACTCCCCTATCGGTTCCGACTTGTTAGCGGAAGAACAAGAATAGAAAAACACACATGACAACATTATAAGAAGCATGCAACTTAAAAACCTTTTCATAATTCCCTCTCAAAACTCTCGTTTTACCTATACTATCACAGTTTTTAAATTTTAACTATAGATTATATAACTTTTTTACTAATTATGATATAATTTTTTTATTAATGAGGTAAAAAAATGGTTGAAACGATAAAAGGAACGATAGATAGGATAATATACCACAATTCAGATAACTTATACACGATTGCAGATGTAGATGTTAACGATATACTCATAACCATTGTCGGTTATTTTGAAAATTTAAAACCGGGAATAGAAATAGAAGCTGATGGTGAATATATTAATCATATAAAATACGGAGAACAATTTAAAGTAGAGAAACTAGAGATAGTCATCCCTACCGACACGGATTCAATTTATAACTATTTAAAAAGCGGAATGGTCGGAGGTATCGGACCTAAAAAAGCAAAAGAAATAGTGGATCATTTTGGAGATAAAACTCTGGAAATTTTAGAGAAAGATCCAATGAGACTTTCCGAGGTAAAGGGGATCGGAAAAAAGACAGCTCTTCTCGTAGGACTTGAATACAAAAATCAAGGCAATATGAGAGATATAGTCTTAAAACTTTCGAAATACAATATCAAACCTAACTACGCAAAAAAATTATACGATGAATATAAAGGCGATACTTTAAATATAATCCAAACAAATCCTTATGCACTGATTGACGACGTATATGGAATAGGATTTAAAAGAGCGGACCAAATTGCCATGAGCGTAGGAATAGAAATGGAAAGCCCTTACAGGATCATCAGCGGCATAAAATATACTCTTAGCAGCTGTTACAGAGACGGTAATACTTATATACTAAAAGACGAACTCGAAGAAAAGGTCGCTAAGATACTGGGAGTAAACAAGGATATAATATCTCATAATTTAGCTAATTTATTTCTGGACGACAGCGTTATACTCGAGGTTACGGAAGATGAAGAAAGATGTTTCTTAAAAGAATTATACGAGTGTGAAATTGAAAGCGCCAAAAACCTTATGGGGCTGATTTCTTATAATGAAAAGGACAGTGAAGAAATCGACTTTGATAAACTCATTAAAAAATATGAAGAAATAAACGAAATAAACCTTGATAAAACTCAGAAGGAAGCAGTTATAAGTGCAATAAAATCAAAAGTATCTATAATTACAGGAGGACCCGGAACAGGTAAAACCACAATTATAAATGCTATTATTTATATACTCGGAAGTATAGGAGAAAAATATACATTAACGGCTCCTACGGGAAGGGCCGCAAAAAGAATGAGTGAATCGACCAAAAGTGAAGCAAAGACTATTCACAGGCTGCTTGAATATGAATACACTTTGGAAGACGATCATTTTTTATCATTTGGAAAGAATGAAGATAACACAATAGACAGTGATTATATAATAATAGATGAAATGAGTATGGTCGATATCTCTCTTTTTGATGCATTCTTAAAGGCTGTAAAAAATAAAACCTCATTATTATTCGTAGGAGATATAGACCAACTTCCTTCGGTAGGTGCAGGAAATGTACTCTCCGATTTAATATCAAGCGAAATATTTCCCGTTACAAAACTCGATACCATATATCGTCAGGATAAAGAAAGCTTGATAATAACAAACGCTCATAGAATCAACAAAGGCAAAATGCCGATACTAAAAAAAGAAGCTGATGATTTTTATTTTATAAACACCATAACTCAAGAAAAAATCAAAAGAAATATATTAAATATAGTCTACAATTACAAGAATACACCTTTGAAAAGATATGACCTATTAAAAGATTTTCAAATCATATCTCCGCTTAAAAAAGGACTTGCGGGCGTAAGCGAGCTTAATAAATCAGTTCAGGATATATTAAATCCTGCCCATAATACTAAAAATGAAATACAGCACGGTTCAACTACCTTTAGAGAAAATGATAAAGTAATGCAGATAAAAAATAATTATCAAATAAAATGGACGGATATCAACACTCTTAAAAAAGGAGAAGGTGTTTTCAACGGGGATATGGGAATAATAAAAAAGATCGATAAAGAAAAACAAACTCTTGAAATAATATTCGATGATGAAAAGAGAGTCATATACCCTAAAGAGCAAATGGAAGAACTTAACCTTTCTTATGCCATTACGGTACACAAAAGTCAGGGAAGTGAATTTAAAGCAATTATAATACCAATATTCAGCGGATACTCCGGTTTTTTAAACAGAAATTTATTATATACTGCCGTTACCAGAGCCAAAGAAATGGTCATATTGATCGGAGAAGTCAACGGACTTAAGTCAATGATTAAAAGTGTGCAAAAAAATAAAAGAAAAACCACACTGGCTGAAAGACTTCACGACTTTTTATAAAGGAAACGACACATGAACGAAAATAATATAGTAATACAAGTAATAAACAGAATATTGTTTCCAAGAAATCCGAAATGCAGCGTATGCAACAGAATCTTAATCCACAAAGATGATATTTACTGCAGTAAATGCGATGAAAAGCTTGAATGGATACATAGCAGAAGATGTGATATTTGCGGAAGAGCCATGAACAGCAACGGATATTCAAACATTTGTGAGAACTGTGAAAAGGACGAAAATTATTTTTCGGAAGGTTATAGTTTATGGAGTTACGATAAATATTCCAAAAGAATAATAAAGAAAATCAAGTACGGAGGATATGAAAGGCTAGCAATAAATTTAGGTGAAGTCTTATATAAAAACACTTTAAATCTGGATTTTCTAAACGAAATCGATATCGTTATCCCTACCCCTTCAGACAAAATAAGATTTATAAAAAGAGGATATAATCAAGCATATTTAATAGCTAAAGGCTTTTGTGATAAAAGGGATTTACCTTTAAGAGAGGATATCGTACTAAAAGAAATAGCGACAAAAGATCAAATCGGTCTTAGCGAAAAGGAAAGAAAAGCGAATTTAAAAGGTGCATTCAACGTCAAGAATAGTAATGTTATAAAAGACAAAACAATATTGATTGTTGATGATGTTTTAACAACAAGTGCAACGATAAACGAGATAAGCAAAGTACTTTTGGAGCATAATGCAAATAAAATATACTTTTTAACCATAACTTCCAAAAAAAATATCAATTAAAAGACTATAAAAGTAGAAAATTTATGAAAACGTGTTATAATATAAATAAATTAATAATTATTTATTTATATTATAAACTGAATATACATCTATATATAGTAGATTAAGATAAATATAAACACATAATACACTTAAAAATAAATTAAAATATAATTAGTTCGAAAACAAATAAAATATGACCGAAACAAATTTACCTTTAAGTTATTCAAACCGTCAAGAGAAATAATATTAATAAAAAAGTTGATGATGTTTGTTTTATAAAGATAAGTTTGTTAAGAGATATTACTAGAATATTGAAAAGGTTAAATTCATATTTTAGTACAAAACCATTTATTAAAGAAACGAGGTAAATAACATGAGAACTGACATTAAATTTAAAAATTATAATGGTGACTATGCTTTACTTGAAAAAGAATTGGAAAAGAAACTTTCTAAATTAGATAAATATTTTCCAAAAGATCCTAAAGCAAACATTATGATAAGCGAAATAAGAGGCCTTGTTACAACTGAAATCACTGTTACGGTTGACTCTACATTTCTTAGAGTAGAAGTATCAGATAGGGATGTAAGGAATGCAGCGGACAAAGCAATAGAAAAATTGGAAGCTCAAATCAAGAAAAACAAAGAAAAACTAAAAAGAAAACTTACAGACTCTATCAGATATGATGAAAGCGAAGAAGATGTAGAACAAGAAGATTTAAAAATCGTTAAAAGCAAAAAATTTGCAATCAAACCAATGTCTGCGGAAGAAGCTGCATTACAAATGGAACTCCTTGGACATATGTTCTTTGTATTCTTAAATGCGGATGATGAAGCAGTAAATGTAATATATAAGAGAAAAGATGGTCAATATGGCTTAATTGAGCCAGAATTTTAGACTAAATTCTTAAAAAGTATTGAATTTTTATTCAGAAAAATGTTAAAATGTAGTGTCTATGGTTTTAGCTATAGGCACTACAACAATATTTGGTAGAAAATTGTATAAAATATTTATTTTTATTAGAACGAATAGATTAATAATACTTTAGCTTTTTTACGGTATAGGAAAGGAATTGATTATGTTTTTACTTGAAATCGCAATTATATCCATAATAGTTGGACTAATACGAAAAGGAAGTATAAAAAACTTTTTTATCGGAGGACTGAGAGGCTGGTACATTTTCCTTGTAGCCATAGTGCTTTTTATGTCCCAGAAAGTATTGGCTTTGGCAGGTGTCACAGCATTAAATGATTATGCTTTCTGGATAACTATAGCAGCATACATACTACTATTTGTAGGACTATTCTTAAATTTGGAAGGGATATGGGCCTACGGTCTACTTATCGGAGCTTTAATGAACTTCGTTATAATCGTTTTAAACGGAGGATTAATGCCGGTAAGCGAAACGGCACTCGCCACAGCGGGACTAGGAAACGCCGTCGGAGCTTATATGACCAAATTCGGTTCAACCATGGCTGTTGCGACAGACTCAACTATATTCTTATGGAAATATTTGGGAGCGATAATCCCTCTTCCTTTACCTTCTATTCTAGGAGAAGTATTGACACCTGGAACCATAGTTATGGGTATTGCTTCATTTGGTTTTATACAAAGTATTATGACCACTCAATATATGGATGAAGACGAATATGAAAGATACATGAGTGAGTTAAGCAGCGAAGATAAAAAAGATATCCCTCTTCTTGACGATGCTTTGGAAGCAAAAAAAGAAGCTAAAGGCAAAGATGATATTTCAGATGATGACCTTGACTACACCGCAAACATAAGTGACGAGACAAAAGAGCTGCTCGAACCTAGCAATGATGACCATACATTTGACGATTTAAAAGATGATGCACTTCAAAACACTAACGAAGATCTCGGTGATGACTTCTTTGCGGATTTTGAACTCGATGATTTAAACGAGCAGGATATGAACGAAGAAGCGGAAGAAGCTATAAACGAAGAAGAGCTTTCAGAACTTGAAGAAGAGGGTTCTAAGCTGGAAGATGAAGACTTATTAAAAGAACTTGAAGATGAGTTTAATGAAAACGAAGAAGAGCTATTTAATGAAGATGAGTCATTGGATGAATTAATGGATGATGCATTCTCAGAAGATGAATTCGAAAGCGAAGATGAAGACGAGTCATTTGATTCTTTATTAGACGACGCATTTGGAGAAGAAGCGGAAGAAATACCACAGACTGAAGAAGCAGAACCTATGGAAGATATTGCTGACAGCGATGATAATTTATTCGGTGATATTGCTCCAATAGCCGGAGCAGCGGGACTTGCGGCTGCAGGACTTGCTATGGCAGATAATAAAAATAATGAAAAAGAACCTGACCTTGAAGAATTATTGAATGAAGCTCTCGGAGATGATGAAGATGACGAAGACATCAACGAACTTCTAAATGAACTTAGAAACTTATCTAATGAAGATGATGATGTTAAGAGTATAATGGATACTGATAACACAGAGGAATTGACATTAGATGAAGATGATAATGAAGACAGCGGTATTGATTATGATTTCTTTAAAGACGAAGAAGAAAATATAAGTGAAGTAGAAACAGTACAAGCCGAAGACTATGACAAAATAGAAGCGTATAAAGAAGAAGATACTTCTAATATAATTACAAAAGAAGATGAAGATTTATTAGATAACGAGCCTAGTATCTCATCAAGCGAAAACATAAAAGATGCAAAAGAAATGCTTAGAAGAGTCGGAACACCGAAAGTAAAAGCATCTGATCCCGTAAATCCTATGCCTGATGTAGATGTAGACAGTCCTTTCATTATTGCTGATGGAAGAATTGTTGAAAACCCTTATTACAAATTTAAAAAAGGTACATCATCAAGAAGAGAAGAAGCATTATCATCTCCTCAAATAGATGATAACGGGATTTATGTTATGAGCGGTGGAGGGCTTGCAAAAGTCAAAGGAGACAAAGTAGAGCCTCAAATACCGAAAGATACTCCAAGGAAAACTCCGGTAAGAAAATCAAATATACCTAACCTAACATCTACACCAAGCTTTATAGATAAAGCAAAAGAAGAAATAGTAGAAGACAAACAGGAATTTGAACAATTCAGACCGGAACCTCAGGCGACTTTCACAAGAAGAGAAGAGCCTCAAAAAGAAACATCAAGAAGAGATATGTATTCTCAGTCAGTTATAAATACTCCGTCCCAAAGAGAACCTAGTATGACCATAGTCAATGATTCATCTACCGGAAGAACGATAAGTACAAACAGAGACAGTTACAACTATCCTAAAGAACAAGTTTTAAGAACAACAAGAGAACCTGTTTTGGATGAAAGCGGAAGAGAAGTTCCAAATCCATATGAAAAAGTGGAAATGAAAATCGGAGATGTGGAAATCAAGTTCTGGAAAAAAGATAATCAATAAAAAGTATAACCACGGCTGGTCCGTGGTTATTTTTATAAGGAGCATAATATGAGATTTTATAAGAACGAACTTCTTATAGGAAAAGCCAATGTAGAAAGACTGAAAAATAAAAAAGTATTGATAATCGGCTGCGGAGGAGTCGGAGGATTTGCTGCAGAAGCGATTGCAAGAAGCGGGATTTTTAATATTACAATAGTAGATAATGATATTATAGATATTACTAATTTAAACAGACAAATAATTTCTTTATCGTCAAATATAGGTAAAAATAAAGTAGATGTATTATACGATAGAATTAAAGATATAAATCCGAGTTGCAGCGTAATAAAAATAAAAGAATTTATTAATAACGAAAATGTAAAAGATATAGTAACAAAAGATTTTGACTATGTAATTGATGCAATAGATTCAATGACAAGTAAAATCGACTTGATAGAATATTGCTATAACAATAATATAAAAATCATATCTTCTATGGGGATGGGAAACAGATTATCCCCCGAAAACATAATAATAGATGATATATATAAAACCAAGTACTGCCCTATGGCAAAAATAATCAGAAAAGAACTAAGGAAAAGGGATATCAAACATTTAACGGTCTGCTATTCACAAAATGAAGTAAATAAGCGTTATAAAGAGCCTTCCAGTATGATATTTGCACCCGGTGTATGCGGTATTAATATGGCTTATAAAGTAATAAACGATTTAATAGAAACTTAAGGAGAAAGATTATGGCAGTTGAATTTAAAAATGATTGGCAGGAAATTTTAAAAGACGAATTTCAAAAGGATTATTATAAGGAACTTAGAAAAAAACTGGTATACGAATATAAGCATTATAAAATATATCCGGATATGTATGATCTATTTAATGCACTTCATTATACTTCTTACGAGGATACTAAAATATGTATCATAGGTCAGGATCCATATCATGGTGAAGGACAGGCTCACGGACTTTCATTCTCGGTCAGAGAAGGCGTTCAGCCCCCACCCTCCCTTCTTAATATATACAAAGAAATGGAAGATGATTTGGGAATAAAGCCTCCTAAGACCGGTTGTCTCATTCCCTGGGCGAAACAAGGTGTACTTCTATTAAATGCAGTACTTTCAGTAAGAGCAAACAGTGCTGCAAGCCATAGGAGCCTCGGATGGGAAGAATTTACGGACAGGATAATAGAACTTTTAAACGAGAGAGAAAAACCATTGGTATTCATACTATGGGGAAATTTTGCTATTTCGAAAAAAGAACTTATAACAAACCCAAACCACCTAATATTAACAAGCCCTCATCCAAGTCCGCTATCTGCAAACAGAGGATTTTTCGGTAGTAAACCTTTCTCAAAAGCAAATACTTTTTTAGAACAAACCGGACAAACTCCAATTGATTTTTCTTTAGAATAATCAAAAAAACACTTTACAATTTATAAATATGGCAGTATATTATATAAAGACTTATTTTTAGGAGATAAATATGAAAAGCGACATAAAAGAAATATTAAGTTGGATAATAACTATTGCCATAGCTATAATATTGGCATTACTTATAAGAACATATATATGCGAACCTGTAATGGTAAAACAGACCAGCATGTACCCTACCCTAAACGATTCGGATAAAGTACTGGCGAGTAAAATATCATATCTTGCGGGAGAACCTAAATTTCAGGATATCGCAGTTGTAAAAATAGATGAAAATAATGACTATGTAAAAAGAGTAATAGGACTGCCGGGAGATACTGTTGAAATCAGAAACTCAAAGGTATACGTAAACGGAGAACAGATAGATGAACCATATATCTCGGATGACATTGTATATGATGATAACCCTTTAATAAAGGTACCGGAAGGGAAATATTTTGTTATGGGAGACAACAGACCTAATTCCGAAGACAGTAGGTCTGATAGAATAGGATTAATATCAAGAGACCAGTTTAAAGCTAAAATAGTTTACAGACTTCTACCGTTCAGTAAATTCGGTAAAGTAAATTAAAAGACCATTTAATATGGTCTTTTTTATTATATATATAATTTTATATTTTATATATACACTTATTTATATCTTATATCAGTAATTTTAAATAAAAAAAGAAGTCTAAGCTTCTTTTTTATTTTATGGTCATCTCTTCCCCCGGTTTTGTGAAGAAGTCCGTAGGAGGAAGTTCTCTTTCATATTTTTTAAACACTCTGAAAGTATTATACAGCCAGTTCCCCTTATCCATTTCTTTATTCGGAAGATGAACAACTATAACTCTTCTGGGGTTTAATCTGTTTATAAGCTCTCTCCCGGCTTTAAGACCTATATAAGGAAAAGGAGCAAATAAAACATCTATTTCTTTTTCAAACATACCCGCTTGTTCAAAATTTTCTATATCAGGTGCGCTGTCACCTAAATGCATGAAAGTCTTTCCGCCAAACTCAAAATAATAAGCAAAGTTATCTACATCTTCATAATTTTTTCCATCATGCTGCATTGATATAGCTTCGAAAGGAATATCTTTTAATCTTATTACTATAGATTTTGAATAAGGAATATCAAGCTCATGGACCTGAGAAACTATTATAGGATCAAAATTCGGTGCTTCTTTTAACATATCCCTTATTGTATATGTGCAAATCAGCTGCGTGAGCCTATTATTTTTAAGTATCTCACAAACAGCCGAAGCATCAAAATGTTCACTATGATGATGAGTAAATATCATTACATCGATTTTATCATAAGGTTCCCTACCCTCTATCATACA
Source organism: Anaerofustis stercorihominis DSM 17244 (assembly GCF_000154825.1). Lineage (NCBI taxonomy): Bacteria > Bacillati > Bacillota > Clostridia > Eubacteriales > Eubacteriaceae > Anaerofustis > Anaerofustis stercorihominis. The sequence continues at coordinate 37,929 of NZ_DS560018.1, forward strand.
TTTTAAAACTTTCTCATCAGTATTATAATAAGGAGGAACGTGTTTAGTGTGAACAGCATCTATCAATACTTTTCTTCCCTTATTTTCAAGTAAAACGCCTGCATTGGCTATATATTCTAAGGTTACATTCTTTTTATTAAATGCCATAAAAAATACCTCTTTTTTCTTTATTGTAGCATTTTAATTATACAATTTTTTATGCTTTTAAACAAGTTAATATAATTTGTTTTTAATAATTTATAAATAATTCTTTAATATAATTAGATTATTATGTTAATATTAAATTGTATCTTAGAAAACAAGAGGAATACTATGAAACTAGATCAAGATAAAATTGAAATGCTTAGAGAAGAAACAGGCAGAGATTACGGATTTTGTCAGAAAGCACTCTTAAAATGCAGAAATGATTACGATAAAGCACTTATATATATTGATAATTACGATGACAGATATTTTATCAGGCTTTATAAACACGTTGTTTCAATAACTTTCGGAGAAAAAAGTTATCGTTTTAAAATAAACAGCATGGATGAAAATATCATAGATATACCATTATTGATCCCTATAGCTATTTGCATAATACTCCCCGTCCCTTCTGTTTTTATCGGACTTCTTATGATACTGATCATGATAACAAATTCTTCAATAACACTGGATGTTATAAACAGTGAAGATGTTCCCATACCTCTCAAAAGGAAAGAAAGACTTAAGAAAAAAACAAATAAATATAATAAAAAAAATACACCTATTGTAAATCATGCCAAAATCATTAAAGATAATGAAGGCTATAGTATAATAGACATTAAATAAGTATAGGAGAATGATATGAAAGAAATACTATTGGTAGAAGACGAACTCAAAATAGCAAGATTTTTACAGCTTGAACTCACTCATGAAGGATATAATCTAACTGTTGCTACCGAAGGCAGAGACGGATTACTTAAAGCAATGGATGATAAATATGATCTTATAATACTTGATTTAATGCTTCCTAATCTAAGTGGGATCGAGATATGCAGAAGACTCAGAGCAAATAAAATCACAACTCCGATCATTATGCTTACTGCAAAATCCGATGTTTCTGATAAAGTTATGGGACTTGATATAGGTGCAGATGATTATATGACAAAGCCATTCGCCATAGAAGAGCTTTTAGCAAGAATAAGAAAGATTTTATCAAGACAGGTAGTAATAAGTGAAACCAAGGAAAGAGAAGCCGTTATAAAAGCAGGAAAAATCACTCTTGATAAAAATACTTACACAGCTCACTTTGAAGATGAAGAAATCTCACTTACCAAAAAAGAATTCGAACTTTTAGAGTATCTGATGATAAATAAAAATATAGTACTTACAAGAGAACAAATCGTCAGTAATGTTTGGGGATATGATTATGAATCCGAAACAAACGTAACTGATGTATATATAAGATATTTAAGAAGCAAAATAGATCAAAAATACGATACACATTACATTAGAACCGTAAGAGGAATAGGCTATCAGTTTAAAGATGACGAAGAAGAATAAAAAAACCAAAGACAATAATATACAAACGGATAAAAAGGTAAAGAAAGCAAAGAGCATAAAACAAAAGACTGCTCTTTGGTATACTTACCTTTATCTTTTAATTGCAATAATCTCGGTTATAATATTGAGTATTACCCTACTCAGAAGCACATATAAAGAAGTATACAAAGAAAACAGCAAGATAGATAAAAGTATTACAAATACTCTTAAAAGCGGAGATTTTAACGATACGGAGTATATTAAGCAAAACCTATCTAAAATAGAAAAAAAACACTCCGATTCTGTGATAGCTTTAATTAATTCAAACGGGAATTATTACTTACTCGATAAAAATGAAAAAATAGATAATTATATAAAAGGTTTAAAAGAAAACTTTTGGTTTGAATTAATACCGAGGGCTTCGCTTCTTGATAAAGGCTATTTAGTCAGCAGCAGAGATATTGAAGCAAATAACGAAGTGTATAAACTTTTAATTTTCTATCCGGCAATGCCTTTTATAAACAAACTTGCAGCAGTACTTCCTCCCATAAGTATAGTTTTATTTTTAGGTGCTTTTATGATGCTTATACTGGGCAGAATGAAGCTGGGAAAAATACTGGCGCCAATAAATGAAATGAATAGGACCGCAAGGAAAATAACTACCGAAAATTTAGATTTAAGACTGGATGTTACAGGTGCTGAGTACGAACTGAAGGAACTTGCAAAAACTACAAATGAAATGATAGATTCTTTTCAGGAAGCATATGAAAAGCAGGAAAGATTTGTATCCGATGTTTCACATGAATTAAGAACACCTATATCTGTTATTTCAGGTTATGGAAATATGCTTAAGCGATGGGGAAAAGAAGATGAAGAAATACTTAACGAAAGCGTAGACTCAATTATATTTGAAGCCGAGAATATGAAAAACCTCGTAAACAGATTATTGTTCCTGGCTAAATATGATAAAAAGAACTTAAACTATAAATTTGAAAAAACAAATCTAAGTGAAACCATAGGTATAGTAATAAAGGATTTAAGCGTTACTCATCCGGATATAACCATTCTGCATAAAATAGATGAAAATGTATATATAATGGCAGATGAATTCAGGATCATAGAAGTTATAAGGATTTTTGTGGACAATGCAATAAAATATTCAAATAAAGATGATATAACATTAAAAATAAATTTACAAAAACAGGAAAATAATGCTATACTAACTATTAAAGATAATGGAATGGGTATAACCGACGAAGACTTAAGAAACATATTTGATAGATTTTATCGAACGGATAAATCAAGAAATAAAGAAACCGGTGGTATGGGGCTTGGTCTAAGCATTGCAAAAGCTATTGTTCTCGACCATAAAGGCAGGATTAGAGTTAGGACAAAAGAAAATGAAGGCAGTGAATTTTCCATTATTTTACCTTTATTAAAATAACGAAAGGGAGATACATATATGGGAAATATGAAAAACTGGCTTGAAACAAGAAGTAAAGAAATATCAAGTCAGGTTGTGGATATCAATAAAAAAGAGCTGACAGACGAAGGAATTAGCGGATTTGGCACAAAATTAAGAGTAACGGATATAATTAAAAATTTAGAAGCAGGGCTATTTCCAACTATATATGAAAAAGATTTAGATAATAAAGAGTTTATAAATATTTATGTAAGAAAAAGACTCAATATGGCAGCTATGGAACTCAACGGCATAATAAGAGAAGTATTTATAAATATGTGCGATAAATCAAAAAAAGATGAAAACTGTGATAAATGCACTAAAAAAGCAGACGAAGCTACCATAAAGTTCATGGAAAGTATACCAAAAGTAAGAGAAATTCTTTCTACAGATATCGTTGCAGCATACAACGGAGATCCGGCTGCAATGAGTATCGAAGAAATTCTTCTTAGTTATCCATACTTGGAAGCAATAACTATTCAAAGACTTGCACACGAACTATTCTTACTGGAAGTACCTTTAATTCCAAGGATAATGACAGAATATGCACATGCCAGAACAGGAATCGATATACATCCGGGAGCTAAAATCGGAAAATACTTTTTTATAGACCATGCTACAGGTGTTGTTATAGGAGAAACATGTGTAATAGGAGACAATGTAAAATTATATCAGGGAGTAACCTTGGGCGCCAAAAGCTTCGAGCTTGATGATGATGGAAACCCTGTAAAAGGTGTTAAGAGACATCCGAACATAGAAGATAACGTTATAATATATTCAGGAGCCACAATCCTAGGAGGCACCACCACCGTAGGAGAAGGTTCTATAATAGGCGGCAGCGTATGGCTTACAACGAGTGTTCCTAAAAATTCAAGAGTATATAATAATACTCCGGATAATTTAATTGAAGTTGCAAAATAAAAAACTGATAATCATATCAGTTTTTTATTTTTTATTGGAATCAAATTATTCATTTAAATAAATCAAATCTTAATGCTGATAATATAAAAATGTATATCCCGATATTTCTTCTATACAATCATATGTCAACAACATATTTTCAACAAAATATTTCATTTAATCAATATAGCTTTCCAAATAATAATTAACTTAAATATAAAATCACCATTTTTTTTAATTAAATAAATAAGAATAATGATTTAGCTAAATTCTTATAAATTAAAGAAAATATGCAAAATGTTTATTTTTTTATTTTTTGGTAAAAATATAATATAAATAAATTTAAAGGAGTGAAAAATTTTGAATAAATTTGTTTTATTATTAGTAATAATCGGCGCTATTAACTGGGGATTAATCGGATTTTTCCAATTTGACCTGGTTGCAGCAATTTTTGGAGGACAAACTTCAATTATCAGTAGAATTGTTTATGCAGTTGTAGGTCTGGCAGGACTTTATTCAATTAGTTTATTCAATAAAGTTGATTAATTACTATAAAGTTGTAAGATATAATATTTATATGGAATCATAATTATAAAGCCGGTTACTAACTAAATCGGCTTTATTTTTATTTATATTTTATTATAATATAACTATATAAATCATTACTTATCTCTTATTGACAAAATAGTCATTCATGCTTATTATTTATAATATAAAAATGTTAAGGACGGTTCTAAAATGCCAAGACCAAGAAAATGTAAAAATGTTTGTAAATTACCTGATATTAAATACTTTGAAGGTAAAGATAAAAATGAAAATGTAAAGCCGATTATAATGGATGTTGAAGAATATGAAGTAATAAGACTAATGGATAAAGAAAATTTAACACAAGAAGAATGTGCCATTCAAATGAACGTATCAAGACCTACGGTACAGCTTCTATACTCAAGCGCCAGAAGAAAAGTAGCTGAATTTTTGACTACGGGAACAAGCTTGAAAATTGAAGGCGGGACTTATGAGGTCTGTAGTGATCAATTCTCTGGATGTAACTGTACTCATTGTAGATGTAATAATCGCGATAAATAAAAAAGAGCATATAATATGCTCTTTTACTTTATGCTTCCCAAGATAATTTCTTACCTGCCAACAGATGAAAATGCAAATGATGAACACTTTGTCCACCCTCATCTCCGCAGTTGTTTATTATCCTAAATCCTTTTTCATCAAATCCCTCATCTTTAGCAAGCTTAACGCAAATACTGAAAACATAACTAACGATATCATCATTATTTTCAACGTCTAATATAGAGGAATAATGTTTTTTAGGAACTACAAGTACATGATATGGAGCTATAGGCTCAATATCTTTAAAAGCATATACTCTTTCATCCTCATACACTTTAGTAGAAGGAATTTCTCCATTTATGATCTTACAAAATAAACAATCACTCATTGTTATATCTCCTATTTCTGTCTAACAACAATATCCTGCCCATCTAAACAATTCTCTCCGCTGCTGAGCAAATTCGCGATTACATCTGCTACGTCCTCAGGCTGCATTATAGTAGCAGGATCTTCTTCCGGTGCCAATATCCTTCTAAGCTCTGTGGCACATCTTCCCGGTGATATGCAATATACCTTTATTTTATATCCCCTAAGTTCATCCGCTAATGTCTTCGATAATGATATCACTCCGGCTTTTGCCGCTGCATAAGCAACCCAACCCGGTCTTGATGTAGAACCTGCTGTAGATGCAATATTTAATATCTTTGCATCTTTTCCCTTCATATATCTTACACATGATCTTATCATCACAAGCATAGATACAGTATTGATTGTAAAAGTTCTTTCGAAGTTATCATTTGTGGTATCTAAAAGAGCTGTTGGATTTACAAATCCCGCTCCGTTTATAAGCAAATCTATTGAGCCGAACTCTTTATAAATATTATCTACTACACCTTCTATACCATCTAAATCCATCATATCATGAGGTACAACAATAACATTACACTCTGGATTCATCAGTTCTTTTGTCTTATTTAAATTATCAACGTTTCTGGCTATTAAAGCTATATTCTTTATTCCTTCTTCATAGCTCATCTTTACTGCGGTAGCTCTTCCAATTCCTTGACTCGCTCCGGTAATAATACAACTTTTCATCTTATCAATTATTCCTTTCCTACTATAAATTCTTTATAAATTTCTTCACATGTTACTAAATCTACCGGAGTGGTAATCTTAACATTATATAAAGAACCTTTTAATACTCTAACTTTCTTATCAGGATTATAATGATAGAATAGAGAAGCATCTTCAGTAAAAAATAAACCTTCTTTTGCTGCATCTTCATGAGCTTTTAGAAGTAGTTCGCCATTGAACTTTTGAGGTAGTTGTACATTTATTAACTCATCTCTTTTTAAATTTTCCTTAATATATCCATCTTCTTGTTTTAATACTGTAAAAGGAATATCAAGCCCGTAAATAACATTTTCACTTTCATCATTTATCAAATCAAGATACTCTTTTTTACTAACAAAAGGTCTTACAGCCTCATGTACGATTATACTATCAACACCTTGCAGATTTTTACAACCGATATATGTCGATTCTTGTCTGCTTTTACCACCTTCAACACATAATATATTTTTTTGTATATTATGATTGAATATTAATTTTTGCATTTCTTCTATGTGTTCTTTTGGAGAACATATTACTACTTTTTCTATTTCTTCTATCTGCTCAATTTTTTCCAGTACATGAAGTATAATAGGTTTTCCTCCAAGTAATAAAAATTGCTTTGGTACCGGTCTATTCATTCTTTTACCAATACCTCCTGCCAAAATAACCATTCCTGTTGACATTAAAAAACCCCTCCTTAAAATCATTATTTTTTCATATTAGGTTTAATCAACTTATTTACAAATCTCTCACTGGCTCTTCCATCTGCCACTTCAAAAGTTTGTTTTTTGAATTCTTTTATTTTATCCATATCGAAATTATGATTTTTTATATCCTTAGCCATAGAAATCGTGTCAGTATACACTTTCCCAGGTAAATCATGGTGAAAATCAATATAGAAACCTCTTTCATCTATATAATCAAAATAATCGCTTGCGTAGAATAACATAGGTCTTTCGAGAAGCGAATATTCAAATATCGCAGAGGAATAATCTGTAATCATTACGTCACTTATAATCATAAGCTCATTTATATCGGAATAATCTGTTACATCAAATAAAAAATCTTTTAAATCTTCTTTTATTTCATATTTCTTGGTTACCCATGGATGTAACTTAAGTAAAATTATAAATTCATCACTTATATATTCTTTTAAAATACTAAAATCTAAATCATCTTGATAATGCGCTTCATATCTTGTATTCCCTCTAAATGTAGGTGCAAACAATATGATTTTCTTATTTTGTGGTAAATTATATAATCCGCCTACTTTTAAAGGCAGAGAATTTTTTAAATCCTCATTAAAAAATACATCTGTTCTTGGAATACCAACATCAGTAATGAATTTATCTATGCTTGTCCTAAAAGCTTCTGAATAGAATTTGGCGTTATACTTACTTCCCATTAAACAATAAGTATAATTAGAATGAATATTTATGGTTTTTGTAGTTTTTTCATCAACACCAAATGATTTATCTATAACACTATATCCAATTTTCTTAAATCCACCGCTTGCATGCCAAACTTGTATAGCTATACTATCATTACGAAGCTTCGTTACATATAAAGGGAAATAATAATCATCTATTATTATAAACCTTGCTGTTGCCAAATGATATTCTGTTATAATGAGATTAAATATCTTTTTTATATTAGAAAAAAAATTTTTGTTAGACTCACTAAACCTTAATATAATATCGATATCAATATTTTGCCTTTTTATTTCATTATATATATATAATAAATTTCTATCAATTTTACTTAAGCTATTAGAGGCAAATACAATTTTATTATTTACAGAAAATATTGAACATATTTTATATGATAAGGCTAATATATTTTTTATTATAATTTTATCAATTGGTATATTACCAATACAATGTTTTAAATGTTTCACTAAATTCCAACCCAAACTCCTATTATATTTAAACTAACATATCCTTAATTGAATCTAAAGTTCCCTCTTGTTCTCTTTCTTCTATGAGATAATCATCTCGCATAGTCTTATAAGGTATTGCATATACTCCGCCACCTTTATATTCATTGCTAACTATATTTAGCCTTCTTAATGATGCAAATTTAAAATGTAATCCAGCTTCATTATTCCAAAATTCTCCGGCTATTTTGTAATTTCCGGGGAGTAATCTTAAATTCGGAAGAATAAATCTAAATATATGTCTACCAATACTGGAATCAACAATGTTGTCTTTATTTTGCTTATTTGTTGCAAATACTTCACGTTCTTCTATATCTCTAATAGAAAAACAGCAAATCAAATCATTTTCTATTGGCTTTTTAACCTCATATTCTATTTCTATAATGACAGTAGAACCATAATTAAAGTTTATTCTATTTCTATTATTTATATTAATATCAAGCATTCGTGTTTTTATAAACTCTAATATATCCTTTTTTTCCAAAATCTCTTCTTGATTTCCCTGCTCTTCTCTTGCCTTTATTCGTTTAGCTGTTCTTATTTCCTTTAGATAATCTTCATAAAGTTTTGTAACCATTGCAGTTTCGCCTTTTGCAATTAATTCTCCATCTTTTATCCACATTGCTTTAGTACAAAATCCTTTAATGGTAAATAAACTATGGCTAACAAAAAGAATCGTTTTACCTTCTTTTCTGAATTCTTCCATCTTAGAAAGACACTTTAGTTTAAAAGTATCATCTCCTACAGCCAAAACTTCATCAACAATTAAAATATCAGGATTTACGTTTGCACTTATTGCAAACCCCAATCTTGATTTCATACCGGAAGAATAAGTCCTGACAGGCTGATATAAATGATCTCCTATATCTGCAAATTCAATTATAGCAGGTACACGCTGTTCCATTTCATCTAAGGGTATACCTAATGTTGTTGCTTTTAATAGTATATTTTCATATCCAGTTAACTCTTTATCAAATCCTGAAGTAAGTTCAAGCATAGCAGAAATTCTACCTTTAACGTCTATTGTACCGCTTGTAGGCTTTACAACCCCCGTTATCATTTTTAAAAGGGTTGATTTCCCGGAACCATTCACACCTAAAATCCCAATAGTTTCACCTTTGGGAAATTTAATATTAATATCTTTAAGTGCATAAAATTCACCATAATTAATTTTTGATGAAAAAGCATTAATAATTCTATGCCAAGCTTTTTTATAAATCTTATACATTTTAGTTACATTATTTACGCTAACGGCGATATTTTCTTCGGGTATCTTATCCGGCCAATCTTCATTTAATGCCTTCTTTATATCTTCAGTTATTTCAACCTTTACATCTACTGAATTCCTTGTAAACTTTTTTGTCATATCAATACCTCCTATAATACATCCGAAAAATCATTATGAAGTTTTCTGTATAAATATGATGTAACTAATGTTAATATAATCATAAATATTATCATATATATGGTATAATACGGTCGCTCAAAAAACCAAATTTTAAATAAAAACGTATCCCTATATCCTTGAATAAAATAATAGAATGGATTTAACTTTAATAACCTCATAAGTATCGAACCTTCTCCAATTTTATCTGCTGTCCATATAACAGGTGATAACCAAAAGAATATCATAGTTGTTGATTTTACTAACTGTTCAAAATCTCTGCTTACTACAGCAAGAGTTGATAAAAACGTACACAAAACACAGCAAAAGAAAAACAAAAAACTGATATAGTAAATTAATTGCAAATAATATATATTAGGTAAAAATCCAAATATTGCAAGAACTATAACAACTAATCCCAGTAATAATAAATGGGTAAAAAATAATGCCATAACATTATAAACAGGAATTGTTTCAACTGGAAATACAACTTTGGTTACTAAATGACTATCTTTCCTTATTGAAGAAATACCAATATTCAATACATCATTTATAAAAAACCAAGCAATTATCCCTGTCATTAACCAAAAAATATAAGGTATTTCTCCTTGAATGGGTTTACCACCTCTAATACCGATCTCTATACCAAACCAATATACAAAAATAAACAATATGGGTTTTACTAACGACCAACCAACACCTAATGCTGAACCTGAGTACCTTTTTTTCAAAGTCATCTTTGCCATAGAAATGGATTTTTTTCTATTTTTAATATTTGAATTTAAAAATACTAATAAAACTTTTAAATGATTCAATAATCATAATTTACATTTTCCTCACGATTATCTTATTTTCTAATAATTTATCTAAACATAATACTATAAGTAGATTAAAAAGTCAAATTACTACATAATCTAAGCAATTAAAAAAGCCTTTAAATAAAGGCTTTTTTAGTTTTTACTATATTTCGTTTTTTATGTATTTTAGCCAAAATATCTTTGAAGTAAACCTTCGAAAGCTTTACCGTGTCTTGCTTCGTCTCTAGCCATTTCATGAACTGTATCATGAATTGCATCTAAGTTAGCTTCTTTAGCTCTCTTAGCAAGATCGAATTTACCTGCAGTAGCACCATTTTCAGCTTCTACTCTCATTTCAAGGTTTTTCTTTGTGCTGTCTGTTACAACTTCACCAAGCAATTCAGCAAATTTTGCAGCATGTTCAGCTTCTTCATAAGCAGCTTTTTCCCAGTAAAGACCGATTTCAGGATATCCTTCTCTGTGAGCTACTCTTGACATTGCAAGATACATACCAACTTCTGAGCATTCTCCTTCAAAGTTAGCTCTTAAATCTGCAATAATATCTTCACTAACACCTTTTGCAACTCCTACAACATGTTCAGCTGCCCAAGTTCTGTCTCCGCCCATTTCTTGGAATTTTTCAGCAGGAACGTGACATTGTGGACATTCTGCCGGTGGATTTTCTCCTTCGTGTACATAACCGCATACTGTGCATACCCATTTTTTCATAATAATTATCTCCTTTTCAATTTAAAATTTATTTTATCTTTTTATATTTTAATAGCATTTTGCTATTATTGACTTTTGTTACATTTCGGCTACGATTTTATGTTCGTCTCCAAAATTATTTTCTTTTTTGATTTCTTTCAACTTCTTTTCAAGGAATTTTGTGTGTTCACCATCTTCATAATCAATTATTTCATTTGTTTCACTATTATATATATGAACATGAAAATCAGTATTGGCATCAAATCTCATCATATTATTTTCATCATCCCTGACTTTTATAATAACGCCTTTTTCAAGAAAAGCCTCTATTATATTATATACTGTAGCAAGAGAAAATTTATTTCCGAGGCTATTTAGATGATCCTTTATCATCTCTGCACTGGGATGTTCTTTACTGTTTAACATATACTCATAAACAGCAATTCTATTAGGTGTAGCTTTTAAACCATGAGATCTTATAATTTCTTTTACATCTAACTTTTCCATGACTTTCTCCTTTCTACATCTTTTAAATTAGAATGGTTATAATTTAATTATATAAATTTTTCCCGATTTGTCAATAGGTTTTAATATTTTATAAATAATTTATAATCATTCTAATTTATTTTAACTAATTATATATTTTTTTCCGTAAAAATACAAATAAAAATCAATCTAATTTATTGATATTTATAATTTTATTTAATTAAATCAAGTAAATATATGCTAAAATATAAATAACAGAAATTTATAGAGGTATTACAAATGAAAAACAAAAAAATCATATATACATTATTATCAATTTTATTAATACTATTATTTACAAACACAGTTTATGCACAAAACAAAGCAGATGAAAGATACGATCCTAATAGTGTATTGGTGGTTTTTAAAGATAATATTTCAAACTCAAAAAAATCGAAGATATTATCCAATGAAAATTTAAATATAGAAGAAACCGTTGATAAAAAAGAAAATATAGAATTAGTTGAAGTCCCTAAAGATTCAACAGTTGAAGAAACAATAAGAACTCTTAATGAAAAAAATGAAGTCCTATACGCACAGCCTAATTTTAAATATAAAGCTTTAGCGACAACAAATGACCCTCTTTTATCCGCTCAAAAACATCTTACATGGACAAATATTTCAGGAAGCGGAACTACAGCATGGAATTATTCTACAGGTGAAAATACTAAAATAGCTATATTTGATACCGGGGCATATACATCTAATCCTGATTTATCGAATATCAAAGGAACATACAACGCATCTACAGGTTCATCTGCAAAATCTTCAGTTGTAGATTATGAAGGTCACGGAACACATGTAGCGGGCATTGCTGCTGCATGTGGAAATAATAAGAGTCTGGGAGCAGGCGTAGCTTATAATTCTGATTTATATATAGCAAAAGTAGCCGATTCTAATGGAGATATCTCATCGGCATATCTTATCAGAGCATTTGATTGGGCTGAAGAACAAGGATGTCGAATAATTAATATGAGTCTCGGAGGATATGGGTATGAGTATGATAGTGATGGAAAAGTAAATTTAGATTTGCTTTTAAAAAGTCGAATTGATGATGCATATAATAAATCTAATAATAGCATATTGACCGTTTGTGCTGCTGGAAACGGGGATGATATAAATGGATATCCATATTATTCTTACCCTTCGGATTTCCCAAATTCATACTCAGTAGTTGCACTGCAATATGACAGTAACGGCAATCCGACCAGAGCAAAATATTCTGATTACAATGAATATAAAGATATAGCAGCACCGGGCAGTAATATTAACTCATTAAGTAATACATCCACATCAAAATTAATAACTGAATCCGGAACAAGTATGGCAGCGCCTTTCGTTTCTGGTGTTGCAGGACTTATAATGTCAAAAGTTCCTGATTTAACAGCAAAAGAAGTAGTAGATATCATAAACTCAACAGCCAACAAAATAGGCTCATATTCATATTCAAAGGGAAGAAATAATTATTATGGTTACGGAGAAATAAATCCATTAAAAGCGATTAAAACAGCTATATGGAAAAAATCTTCTATGACAATATCTAAAACTTCAGATATTATAGGCGAAAATAAAAAATTAGATATAACATTAAACATGTATACCGAAGTTCCGATGAAAGTCGAAGTATATGATAGTAATAATAATCTTATAAATACACTTGCAGATAAAACTTTTACAGCAGGAGAAACTAAATTATCTTGGGATTACAGCAATTACAAAGGTGATAAATATTCAATACAGGCAACTATGCCTTATAAAAACAGTAAGGATAAAGTGATTCAAAGCAAAACTTTTAATTTATGTGATTTACTTGATATTACAGGACTATCCTCCTCTTATACACCTCTTGCAAATACAAGTATTACCGGTAATTTAAATTTAAATACCGACTGTACTGTAAGTGCGGGATTTTATGACAAAGACAACAAATTAGTTAAGACTATATATAATAAAAATACAAGTTTAACAAAAGAAAATAAATCTTTCAGTTGGAACTATCTTGATGATAATAACAAGTTGATACCATCAGGAACATATGAATTTAAAGTATCAGCAACTTCGGGAGATATTACAAAAGAATATAGTAAAAATATAAAGATCACTATACCAGAAAAAGCTTCCATATCCAAAATGTCTGTTACATCATCAATAAAGAGGAATGATTTTAATAAAGCAAGTATCAAGTATACTCTCAATAATCAATGTGTAACATCAATAAAAATATACAATTCATCAAATACGCTTATTAAGAGTATTTCGAGAAACAGAAAAGGAAGTAATACTGAATACTGGAATTTAAAAGACAGTAAAGGCAATTTGGTAGTAGCTGGAACTTATAAAATAATCATATCAGGTTACAATATTGCGGGGAAATTTGAAACAACAAAATATATCAAAATTACTAACCCAAGTAAAGTAAGTATTTCTAAATTTAAAAACAAATCAAAGGTTATAAGAGCAAGCGGATATTATACATCCACAAAATTTTATTTAAATGAAGATGCCAGAGTAAAAGTATTACTTACAACAACAAAGAATAAAAAATTAAAAACATTGAAAAATGTTGTAATGAAAAAAGGCACTAATACCGTTAAATGGAATTTAAAAAGCACCAAAGGAAATGTTTATAAAGCAGGTAAATATAAAATCGTAGTATATGCAACAAACAGCAGAAATACTTATCAAAAATCTTCTTATGTAACTTTAGTAAAAAAGAAACCAAGTATAAAAGTAAGCAAAGTCAAATCAAGCTATAAAATAAGAGGAAGTAAAAATAACCCTACGATAAAAGTTAAGACAAATATCATCGCAAAAGTAACCGTAAGAGTATATAATCGAAAAAATAAATTAATTAAAACAATAACTAAAAATAAAACTTATAAAACAGGAACATATAAATTTAAATGGAACGGTAAAAGCGGTAAAAATAAAAAAGTTTCAAAAACAAAGTATTATTTTAAAGTAACAATAAAAAATGAAAACGGAAGCAAGACCGTAAAAACAAAACAATTTAAATATAAATAAAAAAGACTCAAAAGAGTCTTTTTTATTTATATAATGGTCGTTACGCCATAAGTAAGCATCATTATAAGTATACCGGCAGTAAGTACGCCCAAAACTATGGGAAGTATTGCATCTTTAAGTCTTATATCTAAAAATGCGGCAACCAAAGCACCTGTCCATGCCCCAGTTCCAGGAAGAGGAATTGCTACAAATATAAACAGACCAAACTTCTGATATTTTCTAACTTTCTGTCCTTTTAAATGAGCCTTATTCTCCAATTTATCTATCATACTGCTTAATTTAGGCATATATTTTCTAATAAGTATAAATATTCTTCTTATAAATAGTATTATAAAAGGAACGGGTATTAAATTCCCGATAACAGCGGCAATATATGCAACAGGGAAACTAAGTCCACTTGCTATCCCTACAGGAAGCCCTCCCCTAAGTTCGATTATAGGTACCATCGATATAAGTAATGTATATAAAAAACTGTTCAAATCATTTATCCCTCATGTTCAAATTAATTACTTTTTTATATTACAATATATGCCATATATAAGTCAAACCTTTTAATAAAATTATAATAAAAGCGGCTATCCTTTAGAATAAACCGCTTTTTAATGATCAATGACTATCTTCTTTATTTATATAAAGTATTTGGATTTACATAGGATTTACCATTTTTTATTTCAAAGTGTAAATGATAATCATCGGCTATTTCAAATGCTGCACTTTTTCCAACACTTCCGATTACATCGCCTTTATTTACTCTATCCCCTTTTTTAACATTTAACTTTTTATTTAGATTAGAGTAGATGCTATAAAAATCACCGCCATGATCAATCACAATGCTATATCCAAGTTTGTCATCCAAGTAAACTCTCTTTACTTCACCATCTAAAATACATTTTACATTTTCATTTCTATCCGCTTTTAAGTCAATTCCGGTATGAGTGGATGAATATTCATTCAATGTCTTTGAATAAACAGGAGTAGTATTATAACTATAATCCATTATTATCTCACCGCTTTTTACAGGTTTTGCCGGGTTTGATATATCAGGCTTAGAAGTAACATTTGATACCGCTTTAGATGAAGATGATGATTTAGTTTTATTTTTATTATTACTTTTCGTTATATCATCCTTGTCTTCATTATTTTTCGTATCGGTTTCTGTCTTCGTATCCTTATTATTTTCCGCAACCTTAGGTTTAACTTCCTCGCTCATTACCGATTTATCGCTTATTCTATCCTTACTTACGTCGGCTACATTTACATTGCTTTTATTAAGTACACTTGCAAATAATACGCCAACAATCAACAGTGTACTACATGCAATACAAATTTTAGAAATAATTTGTTCTTTCTTACCCATTTCTATCTTCCTTTTAATCTTTTTATTATTATCCACTTTATTACCCCCTGAATTTAAGTTCTTGATCTTTATCTTTTCTTAGTATTTTCTATTATTACCGCTGTAATATGTTTTAAACATGTATAAATAAATTTTTAAATAATTGATATAAAGAAAATAAAAATAAAACAAATATGATTAATATCTACCTTGGATAATAAAAAAAGCAAGCTACTTAATAATCACCTGCTTTTTTATATTTTAAAGAATTAAGGTTTAATTTATTAATTCCAAACACTGCCTTTTATATATTTTAAAAGTTCTCTATTATATTGCTCCATATCATATGAAAACTGATTTATTATCTAATGCGGAAATTTAATAATTTCAGTACAATATCTATGTACCTTAATAACCATTATTTTAATATTTGTATTTTAAAGAACAAATATACTTTTAAATGGACCAACAATAAAATATAACCTCTACATCTCATTTTTCTTTGTAGCTATAATGGTTATAATTAGTCATATCTGGACTTAATATGTTTCTTTTTTTAATATTTTAATATATAAAAATATAACTATGATATTTCTGTATTTCTAATATTTTTAAATTTCATATAATGTATAAGAAATCATATAACAAAAAGGAATAATAACTTACTTAGTAAAATTATTAATCATAGTGAAAATAATCTTAAATTTTAATTTTTCTTATTTACAACATATCTGCATAATTCTATAGGAATAAACTTATTTTCTTCCCATATATCATTAAATTCTTCCATACTTAAAGGAGCTGTTACAAAAGGACTTCCGATTTCTATAGTAAATGCGGGTATACCTAAATACATACTGACCCAATCGGAATATCCGAGCACACCCGTTTTATATGCACTGCTTCTATCCATTAATTTATAAAATGTCAAATCTTTTAAATAGTCCCTTATAACCATACTTTTATTTAACAATAAACCCTTTTGTCCGTAATCCCAGTAAAGTTCACTCCCTGTTGCATGATAACTTATACAAATATCAGGTCTGTTTTCTCTTGTCCAATTAGCAATAAGTCTTGATTCTATTTCGCTTTCAGGGTATTCTCCTCTATATTCCATAAATGATTTTACATTAAAATTATAGCTATCTTCCCATTTACAACCAAAATTCCTATTTAAATCAACACATCTCGCATTAGACTTCCAGATTTCATGATGTATTTTATTTTCTTCAATGACTTTTGAGATGTTATTAAAAAGGGTTTTTTCTCTAATCACCTCTGCACCATTAATTGAAATATCCACACCGTCGGGATTAGACATTGGCACTATACAAATCTTTATATTTTGCAGTATATCTGAAATATTTAAACCCTTATATTCAGATATATAATAATTTTTACATAACAATTCAATGTGTCTCATAACAAGTATTGAAGCCATATGTTCCCTTCCATGCATTGAAGCTTGAATAAATAGAGTATGCTTCGCATTTTTGTTTCCAAGGGTAAATAAATAAATATTTCTATTATCATAACTTTTACCTAAAATTTCATAGTTCAAAATATCATTATATATACAACAAAGCTCATTTATATCATTTTTAAGTATGTCATATGTATATTTATTACTAAATATATTTACTACGCTAAGATTTTTATCATCTATATCTGTTTCAATAGCATTATTTAATACATTTATTTTAATAATATAATTTGGCGTTTTATTATTCAATAAAAAACATTTCTATATATGTTCTTCCTTTTTTCAAAGCGGTAACTATATAATTGTTATCCACCGAAATTATTTTAGGATCTATTATGTTATATTTAACTTTTTCATTACATTTGATTTTTAACTTATCTAATATACTTATCTTATCTCCAACCTTTAATACGATTTTAACTTTTTTTATAGTAACATCTAAATTATCCATACTCTTTATCTCCGATTAAAACTAAACTTACTTCTTTCCTATTAAATATATGATTATAGCTTTGTAGCATATTACCTTTTATACTGCTTAAAATAGAGATTTTCCAATAAATAAAATTCTTTAATAATAAATAACATAAATATGGTTCAAATTACCTCTAAAAACAAAAAAATACTTTTAAATCCTTTATTTTTGGTGTATAATTCCATAAGAGAAAAACGGAGGGGCAATAATGTTAGATAAATTAAAATCTATTGAAAAAAGATTTAATGAAGTTAGTGAAGATATCTCTAATCCGGATATTATAAATAATCATGAATTATATACCGAACTTATAAAAGAACATTCTCATCTTGAACCAATCGTAATTGCATATAAAAAATATGCGGATGTAATGGAACAGCTTGAGTCAAATAAAGAAATGCTAAACGACAGCGATGATGATGACTTTAAGGAAATGATACTTGAAGATATTTCATCTTTAAACGAACAAAAAGAAGGGTTGGAACAGGAGATCAAAATACTTCTCATACCCAAAGATCCTAATGATGACAAGAACGTTATAGTTGAAATACGTGCGGGAGTAGGCGGAGATGAAGCTGCTTTATTTGCAGGAGACTTACTTAGGATGTATACCCGATATGCGGAAAGAAACAGATGGAAAGTGGAAATGCTTTCTACAAACGAAATCGGTATCGGAGGATATAAAGAAGCAGTATTTTCAATTCAAGGTAAAGGGGCATATTCCAGACTTAAATACGAAAGCGGAACACATAGAGTTCAAAGAATTCCGGATACAGAATCAAGCGGAAGAATTCATACTTCGGCTATTACGGTAGCGGTACTGCCGGAAGCTGAAGATGTTGAAGTAAATATAGATCCTAATGATTTAAGGATAGATGTTTATCGTTCAAGCGGTAACGGAGGTCAAAGTGTAAACACTACAGACTCTGCTGTTAGAATTACACATATACCTTCAGGATTGGTAGTTGCATGTCAGGACGAAAAATCACAGCTTAAAAATAAAGATAAAGCATTGAAAATTTTAAAAGCCAGACTTTTTGAAATCGAGCAAAGAAAACAACAGGAAGCTATCGCCAGCAACAGAAAAAGCCAAATAGGAAGCGGTGACAGATCAGAAAGAATAAGAACTTATAATTTCCCTCAAGGTAGAGTCACAGACCATAGAGTGGGGCTTACCTTATATAAATTAAATGACGTTCTTGACGGTGATATCGATGAATTTATCGATACATTAATCGTTCAAGACCAGTCTGAACAAATGGGGATTGAGGAATAGATACCTAGGGGCATCGCCCCCTAAAACCCCACAAAGTTTTTTCCAAAGCAAAAAAACTTTGAGTTAAATGCTTCCACTGCGTGGAGCTTTAACGTGGTCACATTTTCTAAAAAGCTCTACCCGAGATTTTTGAAATGACCACTACCCTATCCCTTTTAAACAAATACGTTTACACAAAAAAAGAGTAACAAATGTTACTCTTTTTTATGTTTTATAAAGTATCAGGGGTGGGCGAGACTGTTCAAAAAAATGCGGGCAGCATTTTTTATGAAATCCAGTCGAGAAAAGCCACCGCGGCGAATGAGCGGAGATTTTTGGAACTTTTTATCTCTAAAAAGTTCAGATGTCTATTGATAACCACTGATAAGTCCACCCATTAAAGCATCCATTAACTTAGTATCTATATTTAAATCGTAGCTGTAATTTTCATTTTTAGTCAAATTTATTTTTACGCTCTTAGTGACTTTTTTCTTACTTTTACTTGCAGAAGAAATTTCCTTTGCCAATATATCCAAACATTTTTTATTTAATTTCTTCTTATTGAGCTTACCTGAATAAAGATTTAATATCATGTAATCGTAAGATTTATCCTCATAATTATCAAAAACCTTTTTAAAATTTACATTTGTAATATCAACTTTAACGACTGCTCCGGTTTTATTTTCAGTAACAGAGGTTATTTTAAAAGACAAATTTTTAAATAAATTTTTATAAATCTCATCAAGCGTATTCTTATCTCCGGTACTGTGAAGAAGAAGATTTACATACTTATTATTTGTATACCCTATTAAAACATCTTCGTTTTTAGTTTTAACGGCATTTAAAAATTCTGTCGCTTTGTCTTCCGGCTTTATAAAACTGCAACCAAATATACTTATACTCATCAAACCTATTAACAGCATAGATAATAATTTTTTCATTATTTTTCCTCTTTTCATACTCATATATATTTTATATATATTTAAGTATACTTTCAAGTTAATATAGTATATTATATATAATTTTGACATTTTACACAAAAATAAGTACAATTAAATTAATTACTTGCAATCAGAAATGTCAATAAAATAAAAATATATTGTAAGGTAGGTAATCATGAAAACTACTAAAAAGAAAATTAAAGTAAAAAAAACATTAAAGGTAAAGAAGAAAAAAACGGATTTACAAAAAAATGATATTTTTAAAGAGCAAGAAAATTCTAATCTAAATGATAATGCTAATGAAATCAATTCAAATAATGTTGAAATATTAGTTAAAGATAATGATATTCCTAAAGTTAACAAAATAGAAGACGAAATCAATATTGTTGAAACTATAGAAGAAAATCCTTTAGAATCATTACTTAAAGAACTTGAAGAGGAAAATAAAACAAATAATATTAAAGAGGTAAAAAAAGAGGATCCTCTAGAAAAGACATTGATAGAAATAGATAAATTGGAACATTTGGTAGATGAAACAATAGAAGATATAAAAGTAAAAGAAATATCAGAAGATAACAAAGATATTGAAAAAGATGAAACAATTATTTCACAGGTTGATGAAATAAAAAAAGAGCTAAATGAATTAGAAAATGAGCTAAAAGAAGATATTCCTAAACAGAAGAAAAAAACAAAAAAAAGAAACATAATCATCGCAATTTGTTCTGTTCTTATTTTAGCCATAATATCTTCAACCGGCGGATATTATATTATAAAAGCCAAATCAGAAGAAAAAGAAGCTATGAAAGTCGCAAGTATTGCAAAAACAGCAAAAGAAGTAAATGTTGCAAATACATTAAGAAATCATACGGCAAAAAAAGTAAAAAAACAAAAAAATATACCAAGTTATTCATTATCGGAAATACATAAACTTGATATGAGCAAACCGAGCGGAGTTACTGCCGCAGATTTAAAACTAATTACAAGGCAAGGGCTTGTAGGTCTTGAACAAGCATTTGTAAATGCAGAGAAAAAATATAAAGTAAATGCATTATTCTTGGTTGCGATAGCTTCTCTTGAAAGTGCAAACGGAACAATATGTTTTAAACCAAATAACATGTTTGGATATGGTTCAAAGGGCTACCCCTCAAAAGAAGCAAACATATATGATGTTGCGGATGGTATAGGAAATGGATATCTGAAACCGGGTTCCGGACTTTACAGCGGGAAAACAATAAGCGATGTAAATAAAAGATACGCTTCAAGCTCTACATGGGATACAAAAGTAGCAAATAATATGCATAAATATTATTCTGTAATAAGTGCAAGAAGAAAAGCTGCATTAAAGAAATTATAAAAAAGAACCTAATCAGGTTCTTTTTTAATGATTATTCGATATCATATTTTTAATAGTTGTATTTTGTATATTAATTTTTAAAAACTTTCCTATTTCGTTATAAAATCTATCAATATAGAATTCATAAATAAATAGATTATTTTTTCTTGAATTATTATAATCATCTAAAACATTAATACTTCCATCAAACAATATAATTAAATCATATATGCTGATTTCGTCAGCATCTTTTAAAAGATAATACGTTAAATTATCTTTTCCCTTTTTTAATACTTTTGCTTCAACAAGTCTATCAATAACACTCAATAAAATACTCTTCCTTGTACCGATAACTCTATGTATCTCTTCAAAGCTTTTACTATCTTGTTCTATAAATAAATACATTATTATTTTTATCGCTAAATCAGTCTTACTATCAAACTTCATGAAATATCCTCATTATATTTTATTGTTACTTAATTCTTACAAATTGTCACAAGAATGATATATTTAAAATATAAATAATTTCTACTAATTTTGACATATTACTTATAAATATTATTACAAATAATAATATAATTGTAATATTTACATGTGTTACTATATTTAAACTTTTTTTGACAGATTTTAAATAAATATTTTGTTCGTATTCAATTAGGGACGCGAAATATGCGTAAGCAGGCGTAGTGCCCCAGGCTAAAAATACACAAAAAAAGACGTCGTTAAGTCGTCTTTTTCTTTTTATCATGCCGATTTTTTTACTTGCGTAAGTAAACTGTTGTCTTTGATGAACAAACCTTTTGCAAGTTTTACTATCTCAGAGCTTACCAGAGGAACTAAAGATAGAGTGAGTACAAAGTCCCATTTAGATGTTCCGAGAGGTGTAAGCACGAATATATTTCTCAGTACGGGAATGAGTACTACGAATATCGCAAGCATTGCGGATACTATATTGGCGATTATCAATGTCTTATTCTTAAGCGGACTGTCGTCGAATATACTTTCTTTCATGGCTCTTACATTGAATGTATGGAAAAGCTGAGATAAGCACAGTATCAGAAAAGCAAATGTCCTTCCTTCGCTGAGAGAATAATATGTACATCCGTACCAGAAACCGACCAAGGTAACTGCACCTATCAAAAGTCCTTCGAACAATACTCTGACACTAAAACCGAAAGTAAATATATTTTCGCTTTTCTTAGCGGGTTTTTGAGTCATGACGTCTATGTTGTTTTCATCTACACCAAGGGCAAGGGCTGGAAGCGAGTCAGTGACCAAGTTTACCCATAACAGATGTATCGGAAGAAGCGGCATAGGGAAGTTTAATAGAGTCGCAAGGAACAGTGTCATTATTTCGCCTATATTACAGGAAATAAGGAAATGCATGGCTTTTTTGATGTTCCTAAATACCTTCCTCCCCTCTTTCACAGCCATTACAATGGTGGAAAAGTTATCGTCACATAAAATCATATCGGAAGCATTTTTAGCTACATCTGTACCAGTTATACCCATTGCACACCCGATATCCGCTCTCTTGAGTGCGGGAGCGTCGTTTACGCCGTCTCCGCTCATTGCAACTACGTTATTGGTATTTTGAAAGGCTTTTACTATCCTAACTTTATCCTTTGGAGAAACCCTTGCATAAACGGATATATTTCCTATCCTGTCCGCAAGATCCTCGTCCGTCAGTTTTTCAAGTTCAAGCCCCGTTATACACTCTTCGCCCTCAGATAATATACCGAGGTCCTTTGCGATAGCCTCTGCGGTAAGCTTATGGTCTCCGGTTATCATAACTGTTTTGATACCCGCTTTTTTACATTCATTTATAGAATCCAAGACCTCTTCCCTCGGAGGGTCTATCATTGCAGTAAGACCGACGAAAATCAAATCATTTTCAATTTCATCTTCACCGGGAATATTATCCACGACTTTATAAGCATAGGCTAAAACTCTGTAAGCTTTGGAAGACAGCTCGTTGACTTGATTATAAAAACCTATCTTATCCATTTCACCGAGTTTCTTTATTTTCGATTCACATACGTAATGAGAACATTTTTCAAGCAAAACATCGCTGGCACCTTTTGTGTATATGATATATTTGCCCTCTTCTTTATATACGCTGCTCATCATCTTTCTGGAAGAGTCAAAAGGAAGCTCCGTAAACCTCTCTTTTTTATCTCGGGTTATACCGCTTCTCTTTGCAAGTTCTATCAAAGCTACTTCCGTAGTATCCCCTATCCTAACTTCTTTTCCGTTTTCATCATAATTTATGTTGGAGTCGTTGCAGTCGTAGGCTATATTCACAAGCATTTTATATGCGATACTTTTATTGTTGGAAAATTCATCTTTATTTATTAATCTGTTAGTTATATAAACTTTTTCCACGCTCATTTTATTCATTGTAAGCGTTCCTGTCTTATCGGAACAAATCACATTTGCACTGCCCAAAGTTTCAACGGCGTGCATTTTCCTTACTATCGCACCTTTTTTACTGAGTCTGGTTATACCGATGGATAAAACTATTGTTATTACCGTAGGAAGTCCTTCGGGAATAGCCGCAACGGCAAGAGATATGCTTGTCATAAACATATCAAGAGCTTTGTTTCCGTGCATAAAACCTAAAACAAATATAAGAGCACATATCACAAGACAGCCGATAGAAAGGACTTTTCCTATTTCGTTGGTCTTTTCGGCCAAAGGAGTAAGTGTTTCCTCTTCGGTACTCAGCATCTTAGCCACTTTACCTATCTCGCTGTCCATACCGCTTGCCGTAACTATATATGTACATTTTCCGTATGTAACGATCCCCGAAGAATAGACCATGTTTTTTCTGTCCGCCAAAGGTACATCCTTATCTTCTATCAAAGCACTGTCTTTATCCACAGATACGCTTTCTCCCGTCAGAGAGGACTCGTCCACCTGAAGATTTGAACACTCTATTATCCTTCCGTCTGCGGCAATCAAATCCCCGCTCTCCGCAAAGACTATATCCCCCACAACGATTTCTGGAAAGGGAACTTTTATTATCCGACCGTCACGGTATACCTTCGCTTCATTGACGCTCAGTTCCTTTAAAGCTTCCAGCTCGTTATCCGCACGATACTCCTGAAAAGATGCTATTAACGCATTAAGAGTAACGACAAATAATATCATTATGGCATCACTTGCCTGTCCGATAAAAAAGGATACGGCACTGGCAACAAGAAGGACAAGTATCAAAAAATCCTGAAACTGAGTTAAAAATATTTCAAAGAAAGTATGTCTTTTTTCCTCCGCCAAAACATTTTTCCCGTACATTTCAAGACGTTTTTTTGCTTCTTCACCGGTAAGTCCGTTTTTTTCATCACTATGTAACATTCTTATGATTTCATCGACTTTTATATTAAAAAACATAATATGCCTCCTTTATCTAAAAAAATTATAGTTAAAAGAGCATGTACAATTTATCATTTTTTGTTATAAAAAAAATAATCTAAAATAAATTTTATGATTTTGATTTTATTTTTATGATAGGATTTATGAATTCAATGATTTAATTAAAGGATTTATTTACTTTAAATTATAAGGAAATATTCTTATAAACAAATAAAACATGATTTTTATTTTTATTATAAGTATGTAAAATATGATTTAAGAATAAAAAATGGTAAATATCACCGCTATTTCTTATAAAAAGTGTACTTTTTGTGACAAAAAAACAAATACAAAAAACTGCATTTTTATTACAGCCTTAAAATACAAATGTTATACTATTATTTTGATATTCTTAAAATTTCTATATATTTTAAATATAACACTTTTGTCACAAAAAGTACGATTATTGATATTATTGTCGAAAACCTTGAAATTGTTAAAAACGGAGGATACAAAATGAAGAACAAAAAATTACTGGCAGTGATATTGAGCGGATTCATGGTGTTTACCGGAATGACACCCATATTTGCCGAAGAACCGAAGGCAGATGAAAACACGAGCAGCAATGCTGTCGCAAGCGAAGAAAACGGGAAGTATGATGAAACTCAAAATAACAAAGAAGAAAATAACGCCGAAGAAGTAAAAAATGACGAAAAAAGCACGGAAACAAATAAAATCACAGATGAAGACAAGTCACCCGAGAAAACATCAGTAAAGGTCAAAAAATCCGACGATAACGAAAAAGACAATATAGATTTATCTAAAACCGTTAAGTCTACTTCGAAGACGGTAAAAGCCGTCGTTGAAAATAAAACGGATACCGCGACAGGTCTTACCTTCAGTTATGACAGCGATACGAATAAAGCAACCATTACGGGCATAGGGACTTACTCCGCTTCCGCACTTACTATCCCGAGTAAAGTAAAAGCGGATGATACGGATGAAATGGACGTAGTTGGCATAGGAAACGCCGCTTTTAAAAACAACTCTTCTTTGGAATCGGTTGTTATACCAAAAGGTATCATATCCATAGATAATGATGCTTTTTACTTATGCAGTAAATTATCTTCCTGTACATTAGAAGAAGGAAGTGCTTTGAAAAGTATTGGGACTAATGCATTTATGTACTGCGGCAAATTAACAAGTATTAAAATACCGAAATCGGTGGAAACATTGGGAATCCGTGCTTTTAATTATTGCTCTGGATTAACGTCCGTAGCTTTTGAAGAAGGCAGTACACTTAATTCTATCGGCAGTTCTTGTTTTTCAGGTACTGGACTTGAAAGTATCATAATACCAAAGAGCGTCAAAACTTTAGGCTCTTCTGCTTTCAATAGCTGTAAATCTTTAAAGTCATGTACATTTGAGCCGGGTAGTAATTTAAAAAGCATCGAAAGCAGTACATTTAGCGGTTCCGCACTTGAAAGTATCATAATACCAAAAAGCATCGAAACCATAGCTTCTTCCGCTTTCAACAAGTGTAAATCTTTAAATTCCTGTACGTTCGAAGATGGGAGCAATTTAAAAAGTATCGGAAGCCATGCATTCACAGAATGTTCATCACTTACGGAAATCGTAATACCGAAAGGTGTTGACAAGATAGACGACTATACTTTTGCAGACTGTACATCTTTGAAATCATGTACATTTGAAAAAGGGAATGCTTTAAAAAGTATTGGAAACTACGCTTTCGACAGCGATGAGGTACTTGAAAGTATCATAATACCGAAAAGCATCGAAACGATAGGTACCTTTTCTTTTTATGGATGTAAGGCTTTGACGTCTTTGACTTTCGAAAAGGGAAGCGTTCTTAAAAGCATAGGAGGTTATGCCTTTAAACAAGCAGCCTTTGAAAAAATCGTGATACCGAAAAGCGTTGAAACTCTAGGAAGTTTCGCATTTAATGAATGTAAAGCGTTGAAAAGCTGTACATTTGAAGAAGGCAGTGTATTAAAGAGTATAGGAGGATCCTGTTTTAAAGAAGCAGGTATCGAAAGCATAAAGATACCAAAGGGTGTTGCTTCTATCAATGATTCTGCTTTTTACGGCTGCGATAATTTAACCTCCATAGATACCGAAGATGGAAGTATTTTAGCTACGATAGCCAATAATGCCATATATAATGATAAAAATCTTGAGAGTATCAGGCTGACGAGCAGTGACCTTACTTCCGTGGGTAATCTCGGATTGACCGACAGTGCCCCTGTAACCTGTTTAAAGATCACAGCCCATAGGGGAAGCAAAGATGCACCGAGTGCGATATATCAGCATTATCTAACTTATAAAGACAGTGATAAATGGGAATTTTCCAGCGAAGGTATATGCCGCAGCGAAACAAAAGTTGAAGTCAAACTGACATGTGTCACTCCGGGAAGCATCACATATAAACCGGGCAAGTGTAAATGCGGTAATGTCTTGGATACTACCACTACGATAATCACCGAACCGGCAACGGGGATACATACGTTCAATAAAGTTGTAATAGACAGACAAGCGACTTATACAAAGACGGGACTTAAACATATAGAATGTTCTGTATGCGGTTTAAAACTTGAAAGCTCCGACGAAGTTATCCCAATGCTTGTAAAGGAAGATAACAAAAATAATAATAACGATAATAACGGTAATTCAACATCAAGCGGAAGTACAGTTACAAAGACAGGCAGTGATAAGACAGCGGTAAACAATCCTCAGACTTCGGATAATATGAACATGGTTATTTATTTATTAATGGGTCTTGTATCCTTGGGAGCAGTAGGTACCATAGGATATAAAATTAAAAAGAAAAATATTTAATTAATTAAGATATAAGTAAAAGAAATATCCTATAAACTGAGATATAAAAAATATATAAAAATAAATATTTAAAGTAATATATAAGAAATTTAATTGACAAAGTTATCCTGATAATTCCACTCGGCGGGATTTGTTTAAAAATGAATTAAAAAAAACTTATAATCAAAAAGCCCCAATACTTTGGGGCTTTTTGATTGGGAAGATTTTATTCATTTGATTAATGTGATTATTTATTTAAAAAATATATATAATTAAAATTATAACTTCATTTGATGA
Source organism: Anaerofustis stercorihominis DSM 17244 (assembly GCF_000154825.1). NCBI lineage: Bacteria > Bacillati > Bacillota > Clostridia > Eubacteriales > Eubacteriaceae > Anaerofustis > Anaerofustis stercorihominis. The sequence goes on from NZ_DS560018.1 coordinate 65,655, forward strand.
TTTTATGAAATGTGTAAATATATTAATAATATAAATAAATTCTTTGGTTATAGAATCAGTTTGTGTATTTAATTTGTTTAACAGCTCAGTCATTAAGGGATTTTTAGCAAAATCTTTTGTAGGTAGTATTTAGGGGCGCGGAATCTGCCGAAGGCAGGCGTAGTGCCCCGATATATTGATAACAAAAAAGACGGCATATAGTCGTCTTTTTCTTTATCATATAAGATTGTTATGACATCATTAAAATATGAATTTATTTGTTTTCAGAATTATTATCAAAATAATATCTGTAAGCCTCTCCCATAAATTTAGAAGCTCCCGCACCGTATTTTTTATCCACCGCATCTATGATACTTTCATTATTCAAATATCCGTCTATCATTATATCAAAGTAATTTTCTCCCATATCCATATCCGGCATAAGGTTTAAAATATCTTTGATGATATTTTGAACTTCATTTAATTTTACATCCAAAGTCAAATCGCTTAAGAGTAAATTCATAAGGCGTTCGTTTTCCTCTACATAACCCTTATCCTTTATCATTTTCATATTCTCGGTAAAATTATCCAGGTTTTTCTTTATAGCCTCGGTATACTTTTTAGTACTCCCGTAATATTTAACGGCATTTTGTGCTACATTTATTTCATCTTCCCTGACCTTTTCGATAAATTTATCGAAATTTTCTATACTTCCCCAATTTTTGATTACCTCATCGGTATTTTCACTTTTGAATTTCTCCAAAACCGATATATATTCGCTCAAATCAAATTCTTTGAAACTCATATCCTTTTCTCCTTTTTCAAGCCTTTCCAGTAAACCGAGAAGTCTGTTTAACCTGTTTCGCTTAATTTTAATAAGCTCCTTTTGTTTTTTGAAGATTTCTAATTTATCAAAATCCTTATTTCCCATTATAAATTTAATATCTTTTAGGGAAAAATCCAGTTCTTTGAAAAACAAAATCTGCTGAAGGGTACTCAATGCTTCATCGTCGTATAGTCTGTATCCCACTTCTGTGACTTTTGTCGGTTTGAATACCCCTATTTCATCGTAATACTGAAGCGTCCTTACGCTTACTCCCGTAAGCTCGGCGACTTCTTTCACTGTCATCATATAAGACTTCCCTCCTTTTACTTAATTAAGATAGAATATTTTCTGTCGACATATATATCATCTTTAGATATATAATACATTATCACGCAGCGTGAGAGTCAATACCTTTTTATAATTATTTACAATAAATCAAATCATATATAAAAAACTCCCAAAAGGGAGTTTTAAATCAATGCTTTTATTGCCTTTATATATTTCTCTGATTTTTCTTTTGCTTCTTTTATATCTTTTCCCTTGGATAAGATATAAAGCTTCACCTTAGGTTCGGTTCCGCTTGGACGATAAATAACGTCACATCCGTCTTCAAGCTCATAAAATAACACATCAGAACTAACTTCATCGAGCTTAGTCACTTCTCCTGTGGTCAAATCTCTTACAGAGTGGTTCAAATAGTCTCTTACCTTTACGACTTTTGTCCCCGCAAAATCGTAAGGCGGTTCTTCTCTTAAACGTTCCCCTGTCTCTTTCATCCTCTGAGCTCCGTCAAGCCCCTGCATATAAACGCTTTCCGTAAGTTCGTCGTAGTATCCGTACTCTTTATACATATCCTCTAAAGCATCGAACAAGTCCATTCCTTTATCTAAATAGTAACAAGACATTTCAGCGATTATCATTGAAGTTACTACCCCGTCTTTATCTCTGGCATAGCTGCCTTTAAGATACCCTATGCTTTCTTCAAAGCCGTATATAAATTTATATTTGTTTTCCTGTTCTATCTCTTTTATCTTCTTACCGACGAACTTAAATCCGGTAAGGACATCATATAATTTCACATTATTTTTTTACATATCTCATCTACGATATTCGTCGTTACTATACTCTTGGTAACCGCAAAGTTCTCTTCAAACTCTCCTTTTCCCTTTTTGGATTTTATTATATAATTGAGTATCAATGCCCCTATCTGATTTCCGGTAATGGTTTCATATTCACCGTTTTTATTCTTAGCCATTACCCCTACCCTGTCACAGTCGGGATCAGTACCGATTATCAAATCAGCATGGTTTTTCTTAGCTGCTTTTATCGCTTCACAAAAGCCCTCCGCATTTTCGGGGTTGGGAGATTTTACCGTCGGAAAATTTCCGTCAAGGAGCATTTGACTTTCCACCAAAATAAGATTTTTAAGTCCTATCTTTCTAAGTACCAAAGGTACGAGCTTATACCCGCAACCGTGGAACGGAGTATATACGAGTTTGAAATCATCACAGTATTTTTTTGTATACTTTTTATATTCACTTTCATTCAATACTCTTTCAACATAAGCATTATCTATGTTTTCTCCGATTATATTAAGTAATCCCTTATTTAAGGCTATATCCTTATCCATGGTATCAATATCGCTTAAAACATCCGTATCCTTCATATTCTCATGCACTTTATCCGCCATATCGGGAGGCATTTGTGCTCCGTCTTCCCAGTACACCTTATAACCGTTGTATTCCTTCGTATTATGGGATGCAGTGATATTTATACCCGATATGGCTTTTAATTCCCTTATGGCGAATGAAAGCTCTGGAGTTGGTCTAATATCATCAAAGAGATAAGTCCTTATACCCAAGGCACATAATATAAGTGCGGCGGTAAGAGCAAATTCCCTCGAATGATTTCTTGGGTCAAAACTTATGACAACACCTTTACTCTTGGCATCATCTCCAAGATCCAAAATCACTTTACCGAGGGAGTATGTGGTGTGCTTTATGGTATAAACGTTCATCATATTTATACCTGCCCCCATTATTCCCCTAAGCCCCGCCGTTCCGAAATCCATCAGCGTGGAAAACCTATATTCTTTTTCCTCTTCGTCATCTTTTATATTTAAAAGCTCCTCTTTTGAAGCTTCATCCAATACACTGCTTTCTAACCATTTTTCGTATTCTTTTTTATAATCCATTAAATCCTCCCTGTGTGACCGTACTAAAGTTAGTTTACTTATGTTCTTTGCAGGATAGTTCTTCAACGCTTATCTTAATGACAGATACCGCATCTATCATTTTTTTATCAAAGTCCCAATCCTCTTTTTTAGAATTATGTTTCATTATCATTTTCAGTCCATGTATTTTTTTTTCATCACTTTCAAGAATAAATATCTTTCCCGTACCTATTATGCTTTGAAATCCGAAAGAATATCCGCAGGGGAAATCACTTTCATGAAGTTTATGATTTGTATCCAGCTCAAAAGCCGCATATACATTTTCTTTTATCAAATCTATTTTCCTGCCCTCTTTTGATCCGTGACAGTAAAAATATCTTTTACCTTTAACTATCTCATACCCGAAGTTCAGAGGAACTATATAAGGTTTATCTTTATCTATCATAGCTATCCTTATACAGTCACATTTACCTATTATTTTATCTATGTAATTCATATCGGTTATTTCATTATCTTTTCTTCTCATATTTCAGCTCCTTTCAAGCTCCATTTCGCTGTAACATAAATAATCCCCGTTATCGGTCTTTAATTTATGATAAGATGTATACTTATATTCCCTTTTTAAGTAAAGACTCACAGCGGGGAAAGAAGCGTCGATACTCACCGTTTCAAATTTATCCAATATCTTTTTTTCGATTATGTCTAAAATCCTACTCCCGTAACCCATTCCTTGAAAATGAGGAAGGACAAAAAATCTGTTTATTGCGTTATCATTTATTGTAACGGTAGCGATATATTCATCATTTTCTTTTATGAGATATACCCTATTATTATGCAGATCCTCCTTTATATTATTTACGCTGTGATGAGAAAGAAAAAAATCCACTGCACCTTTGGAATAATATCTGGGATAAACTTCCCTAATGGTATCATGAGTTATATTTTTAACTATTTCAAAATCATTTATATCCGCTTTTACTATCTCCATTATTTACCTCTTGTTATACTTAAATTAATTGATTTATTATGTTTTTTTAATTATTACATCGTAAATTGATCCGTATTTTACTTTATTATACTTTCAATAAAACACCTATAAAATTTAACTGATTAAGTTATTATTTATCGCTTTGTAACGATTTATTTACACTATTCAAATGAAAATTATTTATAAGATATATAAAGTTTACAATAAAGCTTTCAAATAAACTATAAAAAAATGAGCAGTATATTTTATCATAATCAAATCATTTATAGTTTATTTATGATATTGATTTTTCAAACCGTAATTCATTTTATCATTGGTATGGCAGAGAAAGTGTACTGCCGTTATTTTATAGTATACCTGATATATTTTCATACAATTATTAAATATGTTGATAAATATTTTTAACACTTTACATATGTTTTATTATATTTAAACGGATATCTAAACCTCTATAGCGTAAGCTCTTATAGGGGAACCGTCGCCGTTCTTTATTTTTAAAGGAACAAAATGGAATATATAATTTTTATATAAATCCAGTTTATCCAGATTTGAAAGGTTTTCCGCAATCAGGATATCGTTGCTTAATAATATATCATGTGCATCGAAATTATCGTTATTATAAGTAGAGTCCACACTGTAAGCATCTATACCAACAAGTCTTATCCCCATATCTTTTAAATATATAGAAGCTTCTTTTGACAAATAAGGATGAGATATGTATTCTTCATTGTTAATATATTTATCATAACCTGTCCTTATCACAGCAAAGTCGCTCTTTAAAATAGCTTCCCCGAACGGCTCCAAGTCGTCTATGAATATCACTTCGTTATTCTTTTTATAGCTTACATCTATTACTGCTCCCCTGCCTATAAATCTGTCTACACCATAATCGGATACGTTATTTCCGCTCTTAGAAAAATGGAAAGGAGCGTCTATATGAGTTCCCGTATGTGTCCCCATTATTAACTTATCCACATGACAATGGTCTTTACTGTGGATAAGTGCGTTTTCCACTTTTACCTCAGGGTCGCCCGGATAAACCCTCATATCAGTTTCGATAGCATGAGTTAAATCTATTATATTCATATTCTCACTTCCTTTATATAATATTCTATCACAAAATTATAGAATACAATCCTTTAGTTAAACTTTACAATAACCCACTTGTAAAAAGGATTTAAATAATATAAAATAAATAAAACATAAAAAATACAGATATATGAACATGATGAATAAAAGAATAAAATATTTGATTTCAGCAATAATTATAATTGTAACGGAAGTATTTATTGCATTTTATGTACACGATAATTTCATAAGACCCTACGCTGGAGATATTTTGGTAGTATTCGTTTTATACTTTTTATATAAAACATTATTTCCAAAGAAAAATAAAAATCTTCCTATTTATATATTCATATTCTCTGTAATCGTAGAAATACTTCAGGGAATAAATATTATAGATATATTGGGGCTTGGTGATATAACTTTTTTCAGGATATTATTAGGAACAAATTTTGATATAAAAGATATATTATGTTACCTGGTAGGTTGTGTGATACTTTATTATATCGAAAATAAAAACATAAAATAAATATAGAAAGAGAGAACATATGTATAAATTACTTGCTACAGATATCGACGGAACACTTATCAATTCAAAGAGAGAACTGACTGACACCACAAAAAAAGCTATTTACGAAGCTTATGACAAAGGCTGCGTGATACTTCCATGTTCGGGAAGAGGACCTCTTCCTCTGCAGGATATTACAGATGAGATAGATTTGGATCTGCCTCTTGCATGTTTTAACGGCGCACTCGTAATAAAAGGAAAAAGCGGAGAGATACTATACGAAAAGGCAATAGATAAACAAGACGCTATCCTTGCATATAACGAAGGTGTAAAGAGAAATGTGGGAGTTATAGCATGGACATTCGATAATAAACTTGCATTCAATGAATTCAACAAATTCACCAAACACTACTTATCAATGGCAAATGTAAAAAGAGAAGACGTCATAATCATCCCCGAACACATGGAAATATTCGACGAGAGGATAACTAAAGTGTTATGGCAGGATGAAGTGGAAAATATGGATGAACATGTGGCTTATGCCAGGAATTTATTAAAAAACGTGGATAACAACGCAATGTGCGCAACAAGCCAGCCTTTCCTTCTTGAATTCACACACAAAGACGCTAATAAGGCGGAAGCTATAAAACATGTTGCAGACGCATTCGGTATAGAACATAAGGATACGATAGGTATAGGTGACGGACTCAATGATATACCTATGATAGAATATGCGGCTCTTGGAGTTGCGATGAAAAATTCACACAGAGAAACTTTGGATGCGGCAGACTACATAGCTCCAAGCAATGACGAAGACGGAGTGGCATATGTAATAAATAAATTTATGTTAGGTAAGGAATAATGAAAAGAGCATCATTAGAAGAATTCAGTCAATATCTGGAAGGAGAGATCCTCTACAGCGATTTCAGAAAAAACATAAGGCTCAATACCCCTTATGTAACACGTCCGGGGATACAGCTTACAGGATTTTTCGAATACTTCGACAACGACAGAGTACAGATAATAGGTAATACGGAAAGCGCTTATTTAAAGCACCTTACGCCTCAGGTAAGGGAAAACAGGATAAGAGCGCTTTTTAAACACGACATACCATGCGTAGTACTCACCAACGGAGTAAAAGAAGAGGAAGACTTTGTAAAAGTAGCGAGAGAAGAACACGTTATACTTATAAAAAGTAAATTCAATACAAACCTAACCATCAACAAAAGCGTGGCATTTTTGGAAGAACTGTTTGCTCCCAAAATGCAGCTTCACGGAGTACTTGTTGAAGTACTGGGTGTAGGTATACTCCTTGAAGGCGACAGCGGGATAGGTAAAAGCGAGATAGCCCTTGAACTTGTGCAAAGAGGTCACAGACTTGTAAGCGACGATTTGGTGGAAGTAAAGAAGATAAACGATACTACTTTGGAAGGCTCATGTCCTGAAGTACTTCAGTATTTCATGGAAATAAGAGGGGTCGGTATAATCGATGTAAAGGCTTTGTTCGGAATGGGTGCGGTAAAGGACAACGTAGATGTAGAACTTGTCGTAAGGCTTGTTCACTGGAACGACAAAGAACACTACGAAAGACTCGGTACAGAATATCAAAAAGAAGAAATATTGGGAACTACACTCGATAAATTGACAGTTCCGGTAAGACCGGGAAGAAATATGGCGGTAATAATAGAAACTATCGCAAGGAACTACAGAGTAAACGAAATGAACTATAATGCGGGAAAAGAATTCTGCGACAGAATAGAAAAATATAATAATGAAAATGCAAAGAAACTAAAATAATAACTATTAAAGACACTTAAGAGAGTGTCTTTTTTATTTCATAATTATTGACACCATAGTCTATAATTACTATAATAGACTACAAGGTCTATAAATAGCGGAGAGTGATAATATTGAAAAAAGAAGAAAAGACGAAACTAACAAAAGAAAAAATAATAAATGCTGCCGTAACGGAGTTCGGTACAAATGGGTATGGAAAAGCTTCGATAAATAATATCTGTAATGAGAATAAAATTGCAAAGGGGCTTATATATCATAACTTTAAAAATAAGGATGAAATATATCTGACCTGTGTAAAAATGGTTTTCTCTAAAATCAAAAGTTTTATAAAAGAAAAATATACAAAAACAAACCTAAATGATTACTTTGATATAAGGATAAAGTTTTTTAAAAATAATCCAATGTATTCTTACATTTTTTTCGATGTGATATTAAATCCTCCAAATCATTTAATTAAAGAAATAACAAACATAAAAAAAGATTTTGATGATATGAATAAAGAAATATATAAAAAATGTATTTTTGAATTAAAACTAAGGGACAGTGTCAATATTGATGAGGCTCTTGAATATTACGATATTATAGGAAATACTTTTAACATTTATTTTCAAAAAAAGACTTCAATGAATTCTAATTTTAAAGAACTCATTAACGAACATGAACTAAAACTGTCTAAAATAATAGATCTAATGCTTTACGGGATTGCGGATAAGGAATAAAAAACTATGACTATATTGATTATAAGACTGATAATGACCATAATAGCGGGATACTTTGCGGGAGAACTTATCAGCAAGATAAAACTTCCCAAAATTCTTGGGTGGCTAATTGCAGGAATGATACTGGGACCTCACGCATTATCACTGACAAACCATGAGATTTTAAATGCAAAATGGTATAATGATATAATTCACATAATGGAATGTGCGGTCGGGCTTATGATAGGAACAGAGCTTGTATGGAACAAAATAAAGAAGTCGGGCAAAGCGATAGTATTTACTACGCTTACTCAGTCTCTGGGAACATTTTTATTTGTATCCATAGTATTTTCCATCGTATTTTATATTATGAACATACCTATATATATGGCATTTATATTCGGAAGTATTGCCCTCGCAACAGCTCCCGCACCGGCACTATCCATAGTAAGAGAGTTTAAAACAAAAGGTCCGGTTACCAATACCCTTATACCTATGGCAGCACTGGATGATATGGTGGGAGTAGTGGTATTCTTTACGACCATATCGGTGGTATCATCTAATATTTCAAAAGATGCAATGCCTATATGGCTGAGTATGATAATAGTATTTCTGCCTATTATTATAGGAGCTGTTACAAGCATGGCAGCTGGACACATTTTAAAGAGGGATATGGATAAATCAAAGACTATGATTATCCTTATATCGTTTATCCTGTTATCATCATTTGCCGGCTTTATTTTCAATAATTACATACTTTCTTCACCGGTACTTAATTTCATGCTGATCGGAATGGCTTTTTCGGCTGCATATTCAAATATCGTACCGAGCGAACGGCTGAAAGCCATAACAAAGGATTTTAACCCAATACTTAATTTTAGTATTTTAGCTGTAATACTAAATTTGGGATACCCTCTGGACTATCATTTGATATTGGGAGCGGGACTATTTACCGCAGTATATATCATATCAAGAGCAATCGGAAAATACTTCGGAGCATATTTCGGTTCGTCAGTAATGAAATCGCCTATTAGCGTAAAGAAATTTTTGGGACTGACTCTGCTTCCTCATTCCGGAGTATCCCTTGTCTTTACGGGAATAGCAGCTTCCGCCCTTGCCTCTCCGGCACCAGAGTCATGCAAGATACTCCAAGGTACCATTGCCGCAGCGGCGGTAATAAATGAAGTGATAGCGGTGATAATAGCGAAAAAAGGATTTGAATGGTCGGGAGAATTAAATAAAGTATAAAAATATAAATATATATCTTATTACTCGGGGCACTACGCCTGCTTCGCAGATTCCGCGCCCCTTTAAAAACAAATATACAAAAAGATTTTTTATGTTATCAAAAGTATTATCATAAAAAGCTGTAAAACACCAAAAAAGACCCTTAAAAGAGGATCTTTCTTGGTGTTTTAATTTACCTTATAAATTAATGATAGTTCCGAAACACCGATTAAAGTATTCGGAATTATCGGGGGAACAATTTTAACAAATTAAATTGTTTAATTTATTATATCAAATCAATACCGCTAAAAAAACACCTATTTGTTAAGGTTTGCATATAGGTTTAATATTTTTTATTTTGCAGATTTTAGAAGACGGGGCGCGGAATCTGCGAAGCAGGCGTAGTACCCCGTCATAATAAAACAATAAAAAAGACGGCTTATATCCGTCTTTTTCTTTTAATATGAATTAAGTATCGCATTATCGAGGATATCTATATCCCCGTTGAAATCATTGAAGGATATATTCTTCTTATTCTCCCATGTATTATAAAAATAAGGTATATCGAATTTATCATCGTTACCGTCAAACAAAACTATAGATAAATCCAAAGAATATATATAAGGAAGCATATCGTAAAAATAATCGTTATCCCTTTGATAAAGCTTGCTTATCCCCTCTTTATCAAACTGTTCTATGGTATGCCTGAACCCCATGACTTTTCCAAGCACGGAATTCAAATAATCACTTCTTTTGAATATAAATCCGTTTACTATTACACATAAAAGGAGCAAGTTCAGCTGACACATAAACATGATGCCGACATTGCTGAAATGTATAATAAAGTAAGGGAATACGATATTTCCGCAAAGTATGAATATGGAAGCTATCAAAGCTCCGTACTTGACGGAAGTCTCTTTTCCGGTTTGAAAAGCAACTATCAAATAAGATAACAGTGCATACATAAATCCCGCAAGAGTAATGAGAAGTATTGTAAATACTACTCTGGCAGAAGCCGTATCATAAGCAAACCTTGAATAAATTATCATCGTTGCAGCCACCAAAGCGGCAAAAGCAAAAGAGGTATATCTTCTTAGCTTTCTGGACATCTTGGTTTCGATATTCTTATCACTCAAGAACTCATTTGCTACGACTGTTTCCATTTTCCTGAAATATCTTCCGTCACCGGAGGATATTTCCTCTGTAGTTACTTTATCTTTGTTTCCTTTGAAAAGGACTTTATACATGAGTCTTTCGTATTTTGAAAGAGAATTATCCAAATCTTTAAGCTTCGTTAAAAGTATTGTTCCATCTTCAAGTTTTTCTATTTTTATAAATCCTTTGACCGCCAAAGAAATAACAAGAGACGAAAAATGATTACTTACGGTTTCTCCGCAGTTTAAATAACCTATCAAAAAGCTATCCATTTCGTGGGGAGGATAAGAAGTGATCTCTTTTTCAACTCTTTTATCTTTTCCCCAGATAAAGTATATGATAAGATCCAGCACCAAAAGACCTACCGTTACGAGTAACAGCAGGTTAAGTATATTTGGAGGCAGTTTTTTACTGAAAATCTTCTGAGTAACATAAAAAACTACACCAATAACTATAAAGAGTATTAACAGTATTACGCTTTCTTGAATTTTTTCTTTTCTCTTATTCATCTTGCTCTACCAGCTTCCGCCACCACCGCCGCCGAAGCCGCCTCCCGAAAATCCGCCCCCGCCGGAAAATCCTCCGCCGAAGCCGCCGCTGTCGTTATCAAACTCTACCGCTGAAGCGGTTTCATTCATAAAATACATATGATGATACAAATGCGTCATCATATAATAATCCCAAAATACATCATTTCCGTATGGAGTGTACCAATCAGGTGCTTCCATTTCAATGCCTTTAAATTTATCCATCCATTTATCACTTATGTTCAGTACAAAAGCATATGGCATTATATCATAAAAATACGATGGATTTTCACTTACCAAAGCTTCAAATTTTTCTTTTTCGGCTACTATAAGGAAATCTTTGAACCCTAATATCTTTCCTATAACACTATCCAAATATTTACTTCTCTTATAAGTAAGTCCCGCAAAATAAGAACCGATAAGAAGTAATATATTTGCGATAAAGAATATAAGTCCGCCGTCGGATATAGCGGATATCAAAAATGCAGCTAATGAATTCAAAAGTATAAAAATGACCGTTGCGGCTATTATACCAAGTTTTCTTCCGTTGGTAGAACCTTTATGCATACCGTCTATAGCACCTATTATCCACAAAATGAGAAGTCCGAAAATAACAAGTCCAAGTGCACCAAATATCAAACTTCCGATAATTGAATAAAGTGCCTGATATGAAAAATAAAACACATTGATAAATACCGCCAGTGATATTATTATACCAAGTATTACCTGGAACTTTGTCGCTTTTTTATCGCTTAATCTCTTTTTGCCTGAAAATTCGGAGTTTAAGTCATCACTTGCTATGGAAAGGGTTTCTGAGAACTTATATTTAAGGTTAGATAATTTTACTTTATCTTTCCCTCCTTTAAATAAACCGTTGAATATCCTTCTTTCAAAAGGCTTAGCATCTTTCGACAAATTTTTCACCTTGATAAATTCAAGCTCATCTTCACCTAATTCTTTGATTTTCAAATAACCTTTGGAAGCAAAGTAAACTATCAAAGAAGTAAGATTTTTTTTGCTAAGTGAATTCCCTGCGATATATCCCACTTCAGCCGGAGTCATATTATCCGGAGGATAAAATTCAACAGTTTTTATTATTTTTTCATCTCTGCCGAATTTCAGAGATATAAAAACAGATAGTAATAAGATAACACCTGCTATACCTAAGAAAACAAAATCAAAGAACTTATTGTTCGAAGCTACATCAGTGAAGTAGCCTTCTGGGAGTTCTATCCTCACTGTAAGACTTTCGTTGTTATATAACCTTGAAGTCGTATATCCGCTTACTACATTGCCTTCTATGTTATACTTGACATTGTTTCCTTTATTTCCGTATTTACCGGATGTAAAATTCACAAGTTTCGTATCAAAATCCTTAGGCATATGTATTTTGAATGTCACCTTATCTATTGTGGTATCCCATTCATTACCTATAAGGTTATAATATACATCATCAAAATCCTTTATCCCGTCATTTCCAACGACATAAGTATACTTGATTACATAAGTCTGTTTCCCGGTAACATATTCATCTTCATTACCTATTTGAAGAGATATGTCTCCAAGACCGTTTTCCTTGGTATAATCGCTGTTTACGCTTATATCTTTTACTTTTATCACGTGAGTCTTTTTTACTTCTTTACCGTCTATCGTTCTCGTAGCGGAAGAAATCGTAGGTATGGTCCTAAACAGACCATGCCTTTCATTTTCTCCGAAATCCGCATTTATCGTTTCTTTCACAGTATAGCTGTTATCTGAGTTTACCTTCATATCGATATCATAATTATCGATAGTAAAATATTCTCTTGCAGATACATTGCCGAAAGGAACAAATAAGAACAATGAAAGTATCAAAGCAAATACAAGTTTGCTGATTTTTTTCATTTTCCCTCTTACCTTTATTAGATATTATTTAATACTAAAATTTTCGTTGTAATTCATTTGCCAGCTGTTCTTTTAAAACTTCATAAGAATTCAACATTAAACTTAGATTTTTACAAATATTGCATATACTTTCATTTTCATATTCTTCTTCATTTAAAGGTATATACCAATCCTGTCTTAATTTATTTTCACCTGCCAAAAATTCAATAGAATAATCATTTACATTCAATACATAAGCATAAGGCAGTATTTCATAAAAATATATAGGATTTTCTCTAATTATATTTTTTAATTCCCTTTTATTACAATCATCTAAAAATTGTTTTAACCCTAAAATCCTACTTAAATTATAAAAACCATAGTCACTGATCTTTATTACAAGTCCGATAAAAACCGCAGATATAAATAAGCTTAAACACGTTAAAAGGAATAAAGGTATATTTATAAAATAAACAAATTTATAAGTAAAATATATAATAAATAACCAATATACCAATATAGGGACTCCTACAATTTTTATCCTATCCTGCAAGTCAACCTTATTTACAAAATAAATTATAAATAAAAATATTACCATACAAGCTATGCTTAGTAGTATTCCAATAAAAACAGATGCTTTCATATCCCTGTTTATATAAAAAACATAAGAAAAAATATTAATTATAGAAAGGATAAATAATACTAAAGATAAATATAATCTTTTCCTTCTACCTGTCATCAAATTTTTACTAGTCTTTTTACCAAACTCTTTATCCATTGAAAATTTTACTTTATTATATACATTATCAATATTTGTACCTTGCAGTTCTATTGCAGTAACATATTCTCTGTTATTAAACAATCCATCAAACATAATTTTTTGGTGTTCGGGAGAATTATCAGGCAATTCTTTTACCTTAGAAAAACAATAATCCTCGTAGTAATTATACATCCTGTTATTATTTAATACTTTTTTGATTTTCAAATAACCATGTACAGCAAAATAAACTATTAATGATACAAAATCTTTCTCAACAAAATCAGTATTATATATATACCCTACTTCCAAAGGATCAAGATCACACGGAGGATAAAAGCTTTTAACAGGATTAATATCTTTATCTCTTCCATACTTTAAAAATATAAAATAAGTAAATAATAAGAATAAAATACTAAGAACAAGTATTACATAAAACGAATCATTACTCTTAATCTCAGGCATATTTCTGTAATAGCCCTCGGGTAGGGTGATTGATACATTAAGTATTTCATTATTTTTTAATGGTTTCTTGATATTACCATATATTATATTATTTTTTACTTTATATTCGACATTATTATTTCTATGCTCGGACGATGTAATATAAATTTTATTACTGCCAAAGCTCTTGGGCATTTTAATTTTGAAACTTAAATTTTTGATAGAAGTATCCCATTCGCCGGAGCTTAAATCATAACTGAAGAAATCGAAATCATCAGTTCTATCATTCCTGTTTTTATATTTATAGCTTATCTCATAATTTTCTATACCGCTCTTAACGTTTCTGTCATCAGCCAATATAAAGTATAATTTGCTGATAGTTTCATTATAGTCCAAATTTATTTTTGGACCAAATATCAGAAACATCATTGTAATATTTCTTTTTTATCGTTTTACCGTTCTTTTGAATATTTACCTTCGGATTTAAATTTATATTTCTATAAGAATTAATTATTTTTTCTTTTCCGAAATCTAAGGAAAATCTTTCGGATACATCATAGCTGAAATCTTCATTAACAACTACATCAATAATATAATCATTAACTAAGAAATAATCATCATTTTCATTGTCATTGCCTGCATAAACGCAAAAGCACAAGGATAAGCACATAAGTAAGACAAATGAAAATATTACTTTTCTCATTTTAATTTCCCCTTGGAAAATAATAATTAAAAATAATAATTAAAATTCTACTTTTACGTTTTGTCTTTCATTTTCGTTTTCAACTTCAAATAGCGGTTTTACACTGAAGCCGAACATATTTGCTATCAAGTTGCTTGGGAATACTTCCGTTTTTGTATTAAAAGTATTTACGATGGCATTATAATATTTTCTTGAAGAAGCGATTTCTTCTTCCATCCTGTTAAGGTCTGACTGAAGAGAAACAAAGTTCTCGTTTGCTTTCAAATCAGGATAACTTTCAGATAAAGCAAACAATGATTTAAGCGTACCGCTTAAGATATTTTCACCCTCTACCCTTTCATCTACGCTTCCCGCATTCATAGCCATGTTCCTAGCTTGAATAACTTTTTCCAAAGTGCCCTGTTCATGTTTTGCATAACCTTTTACGGTTTCAACAAGGTTTGGGATAAGGTCATATCTCTTCTTAAGATACACATCCATAGTCGCATAAGCTTCCTTGATTTTATTGTTAAGTTTTACGAATGAGTTATAGCATGTTATCAAATAAATAACAAGTAAAGCCACAACCACTAAAATTATTATTAACACTGTACTCATATTCTGTCTCCTTTTATACTTGAGTTTTAGTTATTTATTATATTTTATCATATAAACTTAAAAGTAATTAGTGTTTTTGCAATTTTAATGAAAATAATTGAAATATAGATGAATACTTAATAAAATTTTATTTACAAAATAAATAAAAGGGTATAAAATAAGGTGTAATACTTTAAAATGAAATGAGTATTTACAACCATCTACAACAAAATTTCAGGAGGAAATAATATATATGAAAGTTCTTGTAATCAACTGCGGAAGCTCGTCACTCAAATATCAGCTTATAGATATGGAAAACGAAAATGTTTTGGCAAACGGCGTTGCCGAAAGGATAGGTATGAGTGAAGGAGTCTTGACCCATAAACAACCGGGAAAAGATAACGTAGTATTCAACGAAGATATGCCTACGCATAAAGAAGCTTTACAGATACTTGTAAAAGCATTGATAGATGAAAATTACGGAGTAATCAAAAGCCTTGATGAAATCTCTTCTATAGGTCACAGGATAACTACAGGAGGAGAAAAATACAACACTTCCATAAAAGCAGACGATGAAATTATAAAAGGGCTTGAATCTTGTGCGGAACTTGCTCCTCTTCATATACCGGGTCAGGTAATGGGACTTCTCGGATGTAAGGAAGTATTCCCAGGTAAAGAAATGGTTTGTGTATTCGATACATCATTCCACAGAACTATCCCAAAAGAAGCTTACATGTACCCTATCCCATATGAATATTATGAAAAGTACGGGATAAGAAAATACGGTTTCCACGGTATCTCGCATCAGTATGTTTCAGCCAAAGCGGCAAAAATGCTCGGTAAAGATATCGAAGATTTAAAGATAATCGTTTGTCACCTTGGAAACGGAGCAAGCGTATCGGCTGTTAAAAACGGCAGATGTATAGAAAATTCTATGGGCTTCACACCTCTCGACGGACTTGAAATGGGAACGAGAAGCGGTTCAATCGACCCTTCTATCATACCTTTCCTTTGCGAAAAAGAAAACAAGTCTCCAAAAGAAGTTGAAGATATCTTAAATAAAGAATCCGGACTACTCGGTGTATCGGGAGTATCTTCGGACTGCAGAGATATAACATCAGCAAAAAATGAAGGAAATGAAAGAGCAAAACTTGCCTATGATATTTTCGTATACAGAGTAAAAACCACTATCGGTGCCTATACAGCGGCGATGAACGGCGTAGATGCTATAGCATTTACCGGCGGGATCGGTGAAAACGCATGTGATATAAGAGAAGCAATACTTACCGATATGGAATTTTTCGGTGTCGATTTCGACGAAAAAGCAAACGATGTAAGAGGCAAGGATACTATTATCACAAAAGAAGGTTCAAAGACCACTTGCATGGTAATACCTACAAACGAAGAACTCATGATAGCTAAAGAAACCATGGAGATTTTAAATAGCTAAATTTAGATATGAATTAAAGATAAAATCTTGACAAATTTTATTTAAACAAGTATAATAATTCTTACTGTGACGCTAGGAGGTATCAAGTTGATTATAAGGCTTAAGAAAATCTTAGAAGATAGAAGTATTATAATTGATGAAACTCTTGACGGATTTGATTATAATGACTTTACATTCTCCCCCATCAAAATAACGGGAAACGTGCTAATCGATTTAGACATGCTAAAACTTACTGCCGATGTAAATTACAGTTACGGCGGTCAGTGCGACAGATGTCTGGATGATGTAAAAAAAGAAGAAGAGTTTACTTTAGTTAAGCAGTATGATATCAAAGAAATCGAGAGCAGTGACAAAGAAGGGATCGACCTGGAAGAAACTGTTAAAGAACAAATTTTATTAAATATGCCAAGTAAAGTTTTATGTAAAGATGATTGTTTAGGCCTTTGTCCAGAATGTGGTATAAACCTAAACAAAGAAAGCTGCAATTGTAAGGACAATCAGATAAACCCTAAATTTGCGGCACTGGAAAAACTATTAAAGGGCGAAGGTGAAAACTAGGAGGTGAATAATCATGGCAGTACCAAAGAGAAAAATTTCAAAAGCAAGAAGAGATAAAAAAAGAGCTAACAGTTATAAACTTGAAATGCCTACAGCAAGCGTATGTCCTAAATGCGGAGAAGTAAAGGCTCCACATAGAGTATGTAAAGCATGCGGAACATATAAAGACGTAACTGTTGTAGATGTAGCTGAATAATTTAGAATATATTTAAGACACCTTTAGGGTGTCTTTTTTATTTATAATCAAACATATTTTTAACTCACAAGTATTAACTTCCCGCCCTTTACAATTAAAATCAATTTTTATAAGGCGTTTAAATCAATACTTATCAAAAAAAGTAAAATTAATGTCAGGTTTGATTTGATATATTTTTTCAAGTATCAATCGTATTCAGATTTATATTTTATTTTGATAAAATTTTTAATCAAATAAAAGCACTATTCAGTCATAGCAACGATTTGGTTGATCAAACATTTATCTAATAATCAATCATAAATGTTATAAACATCTATTTTAAAATGAAAATATCATAGTGTAAAAAAGTACATAAATTATAATAAATATATATTTTTATTTTTCACATGATTTTAATCTATTTTTTTCGACATTTTTCTCTGTTTGTGACTAAAAAGTGACCACTTTCGACCAAACCCTTGACTGAGAACGAATGTTCTATTATTATATAAAAAAAGGACAAACAGAGGTCAATATAATGTTCAGCAAATTATTTTCGGGAAGTATCGTAGGCATTGACGGTATAATAGTAAGCGTGGAAATAGATATATTAAATAAAGCACTTCCGTCGATCTCGGTCGTGGGGCTTGGAGATATAGCGGTCAAGGAATCGAAAGAGAGAGTATTTTCCGCAATAAAAAACAATTCTTTTCAAATCCCTATGGGAAAGATAACAGTAAATCTTGCCCCGGCAGGAATAAGAAAGGAAGGGACTTACTACGACCTGCCTATGGCGGTGGGGATACTTATGTCATCTACTCAGATATTTTCAAAGATAGATTTAAATAAATATCTGTTCCTCGGAGAACTTTCTTTGGACGGTACACTTCGGGGAGTGGACGGAGTACTCCCTATGGTAATGGAAGCAAAGAAAAACGGCATGACCAATATAATACTTCCTAAAGAAAATGCAAAAGAAGCCTCTATTATCGACGGTATAAAAATATATTCCGCCGAGAACTTAATGGAAGTGATAAACCATGTAAACGGCAGGAAGGCACTGGAATATATAACGACAGATAAAGACGACTTTTTAAAAAACAATGATATGGAAAGTGACTTGGATTTTTCAGATGTAAAAGGACAGGAAAGCGTAAAAAGAGCAATGGAAATAGCGGCGGCTGGAGCACACAATATGCTTATGGCCGGTCCTCCGGGAAGCGGTAAGACAATGCTTGCAAAAAGATTTGCGACTATCCTTCCAAAAATGACACTGGAAGAAAGTCTGGAAGTTACGAAAGTGTATTCGGTATCCGGACTTTTAAAGAAAGATACTCCGCTTATAGTTTCAAGACCATTCAGAAGCCCGCACCACACGATTTCCGACGTATCCTTAATAGGAGGCGGAAGGATACCAAACCCGGGAGAAGTCAGCCTTGCTCACTTGGGAGTATTGTTTCTCGATGAATTTCCGGAGTTTCAAAAAAAAGCCTTGGAAGTCCTTCGCCAGCCTCTTGAAGACGGGATAGTGAATATATCCAGGGTATATGCTTCCCTTACCTACCCTGCCGATTTTATGCTTCTCGCAAGCATGAACCCATGTCCGTGCGGATATCTCGGAGACAGCAAGGTGGAATGTACTTGTTCGGATTTTCAAAAAGAAAAGTATAAAAACAAAATTTCGGGACCGCTGCTGGATAGGATAGATATACAAGTAAAAGTACCAAGACAGGATTATGAAAAGCTGAGGATAAACAGCAAAAAATCCGAAAGCAGCAAAGAAATAAGAAAAAGAGTGAATAAAGCAAGAGAGATACAGCTTGAAAGATATAAAGGAACAAAGGTACTCTTCAACTCCATGCTTACACCCGCAATGATTGAAAAATGGTGTAAAATCGGAGAAGAAGAGGAAAGACTGATGAAAATGGCCTTCGATAATTTAAATTTATCGGCGAGAGGATATCATAGGATACTCAAGCTCGCAAGAACGATTGCGGATTTGGATGGATGTGAAAATATAAGTTCTTCACATATAAGTGAAGCTTTACAGTATAGAGGCATGTAACTTAGCATATAATATACTTGTAAATATTATATTTTGTTTATTTTAATTTTACTGAAAGCACCTTTTACGAGGTGTTTTTAGTATATAAAAAGAGCTCTGAGGCTCTTTTTATATTGGGATATTTTGAAACTTATAATCATTTCCCGCATAATTAAAAGTAACGGTTATACTTTTAACGTTATCGTTGAAAGGCAGGAATTTGACGTTCAACGTCTCCTTATACTTCAAAGGTTCGTCTACGGGATAATCATCGAAGAAAAATGCGGTTGGTTTATACTCCATACCCATATTGTCAATGACCTTTAAATTATTGACCTTGTGGTTGCTTATAGGGTTTTTATTTTCGTTCTCAACAAGGAATACAATATAAAACGAACTTTGATTTCCGTTCATCCAAGAGTATGTTATGAAATACTTTTCATTCAAGACCCTTTCTATATCGATACTTACTCCCCCTTTCGAAAGGCAGTATTTACTCTTACCATAGTCCTTTTTTAACAGCTCGTTGATATTCGGCGGAAGATTATCGCTTATATTGGCTACATTAAAAGTATCCGTGTCGAAAACAAATGTAAATATAATTAGCCCCATAAAAATAATACTTAATATTATAATAATGATTTTAAGAGATTTATTTTTTTCATAATAAATATTATGAGAATAAAAGTTTAATATGAAGATAAAATCAAATTAAAATGAAATGGATCTATGTTGAGTTATATACGATAAAAAATGATATGTAACATGTATTTCAAGAAAACACCCCCCCAAAAAAGGCGTTATTAAGAATTGATGTTATCCACACCCCCTCTGCGGGGTGCGACCACAAAGTTCGGAGTATGGTAATTGATAACTAATCGTTTCAATCCACGCACCCCTATGCGGGGTGCGACATCTCTTTATCTCCTTAAAATTTGCTATCCCCTGTTTCAATCCACGCACCCCGTGTGGGATGCGACCAACCTTTACTTTCGTAAAAATCATAAAACCTTAGTTTCAATCCACGCATCCCGTGTGGGATGCGACTCTACAAATCCTTATAAATAGCCTATTACAGACACTTTATAAAATATAATATTTAAAATTACTTTTTTTAACCCCGCTATTTAAAAGGATTTAAAATTTATTAAAAAATGTGAGCTTGAGGTTAGCAGGTCCACTTCTTTAAGTATTATAACTTAATTATATTATACATTATTTTCCATATTTCGACAATGTAAATAATCATAACTATAAAAAAATTTAAGATTTATAAGCAGGGATTTTAAATATGTAAGCTTTTCTTAAAAGTATGGTAGAATAATAGAAAACGAAAGAAGAAATTATATGAATATACTTTTTAATCTAAGTTTGGCGATTTCCGTTGGGATAATAATAGGCTTTATAGGAGGAGGAATAAAATCTATAATAAAAAAGTCTTATACAAAGGAAAAGATAGACGCAACAAAAAGACTTTTAGACAAAATCTCAAATATACTTAAATACATCGTTTTGTTTTTATTGGCTCAAGGACTCATATGGTGCACATATTTTTTGATTTTGAGTATCATCGACCCGTCAAGTTCTGAATACGCAAATAACGTCTCGGAATTGATAGTTGCGGTACTTACGGTAATTTCCATTATATTTGCATTCTTTGAATTTTTGAGAAGAACGGATAAGTAAAATCAGTACATACCCTTTTTAAACAATCTTAACTCAATAAAATTGCTGTCGCAATGTCATTATTACCTAATGAATCGATTTACGTCGCCCACCTTCGGGGGGTGAGTGGATTGAAACTCACATCACCATTAATAGCTTTTAATATCAATTGTCGCACCCCGCGTAGAGGTGCGTGGATTAAATAATGAAACGTACTTTTTGAAAACAGAAAGTACCAAAAATTTTCGCTGGAGCCGCGGCGGCTGAAGCAGTTGCTAAAAGGGACAGAAAACCTACTTTGCAATTCATATTTGCGGCATGTTATTTAGGGGTGAATAGTTATATATTTAATTGATATTGTTTGTATTTTATTTTTAACGGTAAGATAAAATTCTAAATTTATAATTAATAAGAAAAAATCTAATTAATATATTGAAGATTAAAACGTACAAACTAAATGGTCGAATTACATTAAGAAAATGTCGCACATCGCATAAGGAAGATTAAAAAAATATCTTAAAAAAAGATAAAACTTCGAAATTTAAAATATGATATTTAAATAAAAAACTTATATTTTTACATGGTTTTTAAATAAAAAGTAAATTACAGGATATATTAGAAGTTGCAACTAATTTAAAAAATAATAAAAACAAAAAACACGACTGAGATAAATATAAGCCAAAACATATGAAAACCTTGATAAATAAAGGATTTTTATATAAAAAATATTAAAAATTCCTTGAATATAAAATTTTCTTATGCTATTATATACAAGGTTAACAAAAAAACACAGATGTGCCTGAAATTCTTTGGTGCCGAAAGGTGAGAATAAAGCACATCAAGGAAAAACCAAGGAGGAAAAAGAATGAGTTACATTCAAATGAAACAATTATTAGAAGCAGGTGTTCAATTCGGACATCAAACAAGAAGATGGAATCCAAAGATGAAAAAATTCATCTTCACAGAAAGAAACGGTATCTACATCATCGACTTACAGCAAACAGTAGGTTTAGTGGATGACGCTTGTAAATTCGTAAGAGGTATCGCTGAAGAAGGCGGAGAAATCCTATTCATCGGAACAAAGAAACAAGCTCAGGATGCTGTTAAAACAGAAGCTATAAAGAGCGGAAGTCACTTCATCAACCAAAGATGGTTAGGTGGTACACTAACAAACTTCCAAACTATTTCAAAAAGAATAAAAAGACTTCATGAATTAAACGAAATGGAACAAGACGGAACATTTGATGTCCTTCCTAAAAAAGAAGTTATTTTACTTAAAAACCAAAGAGATAAACTTGAAAAATTCTTAGGCGGTATCAAACACATGGAAAAACTTCCATCAGCTTTATTCGTAATCGACCCTAAGAAAGAAAGAATTGCTATAGCTGAAGCAAAAAAACTTAATATTCCTATCGTTGCTATCGTTGATACAAACTGCGACCCTGACGAAATCGACTACCCGATCCCGGGAAATGACGATGCTATCAGAGCCGTATCATTGATCGCTTCAACAATGGCTAACGCTATTTTGGAAGGAAAACAAGGCGAACAAATGGAAGAAGCTTCAGCAGAAGCCGATACAGAAGCTAACGAATAAAAATATAAGGGGATATAATTATGGCAATTACAACTAAACTTATTAAAGAACTTAGAGAAAAAACAGGTGTTGGCATGATGGACTGCAAAAAAGCATTGGTTGAAACCGCAGGAGATATCGAAAAAGCCATCGTATATTTAAGAGAAAAAGGACTTGCTGCAGCAAGCAAAAAAGCAGGTAGGATAGCGGCTGAAGGTGCTGTTAAAATCAGCGTAAAAGAAGACGGAAAAACTGCAAGTATCGTAGAAGTAAACTCGGAAACAGACTTCGTTGCCAAAAACGACGATTTCCAAAACTTCGTTAAAGACGTTGCAGACCAAGCAATGGAAACAGAAACCGATGATGTAGAAAAATTCTTATCAGAAGGCTGGTTAAAAGAAGCAGGAAAATCAGTAAAAGAAGCATTGAATGAAAAAATCGCCGTTATCGGTGAAAACTTAAACATCAGAAGATTTAAAAAAGTAGTATCTGACGGATGTATCGCTTCATATATCCACGGAAACGGAAAAATCGGTGCTTTGGTTGAAGCAAGCTGTGATAAAGTAGATGACGAAGTAAAAGCTTGCCTTAGAAACGTAGCTATGCAAGTAGCGGCTATGAACCCTAAATACGTTTCGAAAGACGAAGTTCCGGAAGATTATATTAATTCGGAAAAAGAAATCTTACTTCACCAAGCTAAGACAGAAAACCCTGAAAAGCCTGATAACATCATTGAAAAAATGATCATCGGAAGACTTAACAAAGAACTTAAAGAAGTTTGTTTATTAGACCAAGGTTACGTTCAGGATTCTGATTTAACGGTTGAAAAATATATCGAAAAAGTTAACAAAGAAACAGGAGCTAACATCAAAATAAACAAATTCGTACGCTATGAAACAGGCGAAGGCTTAGAAAAGAAAGAAGAAAACTTCGCAGAAGAAATCCAAAAACAATTAGGTGAATAACAAGACCGTAAAGAACACAATTAAACTTTAGTTGTGTTCTTTTTTTGTTGTTTTATTTGAGTATTTATTGTATTATATATAAAGAATAACTTAATATAGATAGGAGTATTTTATGGAACCAAAGTACAAGAGGATTATATTAAAAGTAAGCGGCGAAGCTCTTGCCGGAGATAACAAATTCGGACTTAACACACAGGTTATAAATAACATAAGCAAACACATAAAAAAATGTCACGATATGGGCGTTGAAATAGCTATCGTAGTAGGCGGAGGAAACTTCTGGAGAGGAAGAACCGGAGAAGGCATGGACAGAGCAACAGCCGATTACATCGGTATGCTCGCAACGGTAATGAACGCTCTTGCACTTCAGGACAGCCTTGAACAGTTGGACCTTCAAGTAAGGGTACAAAGCGCCATAGAAATGAGACAGATATCAGAAAGCTACATCAGAAGAAGAGCGATAAGACATCTTGAAAAAGGAAGGATCGTTATATTTGCTTCCGGTACGGGAAATCCGTTCTTCTCTACGGATACTGCGGCTTCTCTAAGAGCGGCTGAAATAGAAGCGGAAGCTATATTATCCGCAAAGAACATCGACGGAGTATACAACAAAGACCCTAACGAACACGACGACGCGATAAAATACGACGAACTTACTTATCTTGATATTTTAGACCAAGGACTTAAAGTAATAGACTCTACAGCGGCTTCACTTTGTATGGACAATGACATACCGCTATTGATATTTGCGATAGATCCGCCTGAAAATATCGAAAAAGTCGTATGCGGAGAAAAAATAGGAACAATAATAAAATAAAGGAGAAGATGATATGAGTAAAGAAGTACAAAATCAAGCTAAAGAAAAAATGATAAAAGCAGTTGAAAACCTTCAATCTAATTTAAATGCTCTAAGAGCCGGAAGAGCAAACCCAAAAATGTTAGACAGGATAATGGTAGATTATTACGGGACCCCTACCCCTGTGAACCAAATGGCAAGCATATCCGCTCCCGAACCAAGGACACTTACGGTTCAGCCTTGGGATCAATCGGCTCTAGGACTTATAGAAAAAGCTATAATGAGTTCTGACCTCGGACTTAACCCTTCAAACGACGGAAAAGTCATAAGACTCGTTATCCCTCAGTTAACGGAAGAAAGAAGAAAAGAACTAGTTAAACTTGCACAAAAAGAAGGGGAAAACGCAAAAGTAGCGGTAAGGAATATAAGAAGACACACCATTCAGACATTAAAAGACGAACAAAAAAAGGGTGAACTTACAGAAGACAGCCTTAAAGATGCAGAAGATGAAATGCAAAAATTGACTAATGACTATATCAAAGAAGTAGATAAAAAAATCAAAGACAAAGAAAAAGAAATCACAACTATTTAATAAATTTATTCTCTTAATATAGTTATAAGGATAAAAAAATATGAATAACATAAAACTAGATAAAGACAATATGCCCGAACATCTTGCCATTATCATGGACGGTAACGGCAGATGGGCAAAACAAAAGGGCAAAATAAGGAGCTTCGGACATAAATTCGGAGCAAAGACGGTCAAGGACATAATAAGAGCAGTAAATGATTTAAATATAAAGCACCTCACACTGTACGCCTTTTCCACCGAAAACTGGAAAAGACCAAAAGACGAGGTGACGACTATCATGAATTTGGTAGTGGAATATTTGAATAAAGAAACCGACGATCTCATAAAAGAAAATGTCAAAATGGACTTTATCGGAGACATCGGTTCCATGCCGGAAAAGACAAGAATAAGCATGAATGACACTATCGAGAGGACTAAAAACGGCAGCGGGCTCAACGTTCATATTGCCCTTAATTATGGTGGAAGAAAAGAAATCGTAAATGCAGCAAAAGAAATTATAAAAGAGGGAATTGACGCTTGCGATTTAGACGAAGAATTATTTAGTAAATATTTATATAACAGTGATAACACGGAAGTGGATTTACTCATAAGAACGGGCGGAGATATAAGGATAAGCAATTTCTTATTATGGCAGGTCGCTTACAGCGAACTTTATTTCTGCGATACTCTATGGCCTGACTTTACTAAAGAAGAATTACATAAAGCCATTTACTCTTTCCAGCATAAAGAAAGAAGATTTGGAGGATTGGTGAAATAAATTGGCAAAAAGATTAATAAGTTCCCTTATAATGATTTTACTTTTGATCATAGCTATAATAATAGGTAACAAGGCGTTTTTCGCATTGGCATTCTTTTTGAATATAATGTCACTGTACGAATATATAAACGTTATAGACGATAACGGTAAAAACCTTGATTTATCCAAGATAATATATATATTATCGGGTACACTGCTTTTGATATTCTCTTTTGTGAATTTCAATTTGGTAATACCTTCCATACCTATAATGATCATACTAATATCGATGATCAACATTTTGGATAAGAAATTTGACGCGGATACGACGATATACTCTATATTCGGACTTATATACATTTCTCTTATCCTTTCATTTATGGTACTGATGTTAAGTAAAATGAACAATGCAGAGGGACTTGCACTTATTATTTTTGCAGAAGTCATAACCATTGCCACCGATTCCGCAGCATACCTGTTCGGTATAAAATTCGGTAAACATAAATTATGTCCCAAGATAAGCCCCAAGAAAAGCATAGAAGGAAGTATTGCCGGGCTTGTTTTTGGTATTTTATCGGGGATAATATTACATTTTATATTTATAAATTATAATATTATTGACATTTCTTTAATAGACTGTATAATAATGGCAACAATAAACAGTATACTGAGCCAGTTCGGAGACCTTACGGCTTCCATGGTAAAAAGAAAATTCGATGTCAAAGACTACGGCTGGATAATCCCCGGTCACGGAGGAGTTCTGGACAGAATAGACGGCACACTATTTTCTTTGGCGGGAACATTTTTCTATGTATACATTGTGCTAAATATGTTTACTTTTTAGGAGACGATCAATTTGAGCTTATCAACTATAATATACACTCTGCTGATATTCGGAGTATTAATATCAACTCATGAATTCGGTCACTTTATCGTGGCAAAGAAATGTGGTGTCATCGTGGAAGAATTTTCTATCGGGATGGGACCACTTATTTTTAAGAAAAAAGGAAAAGATGAAACCCTTTATTCCATTAGGCTTCTGCCTATCGGCGGATACTGCAAGATGTACGGCGAAGATGAAGACGAAGAAGAAACGGGAGAAGGAAGCCTGAATTCTATCTCCCCTTTTAAAAGGATACTCGTTTTTGCGGCAGGTGCGGGAATGAACCTTTTATCCGCTATCATAATATTGATGGCAGTATACGGGATAATGGGGACGGAACCCACCACGACAATAGGAAGGGTACTTGAAAATAATCCCGCATATAGCGCGGGGCTTAGAGAAGGCGACACTTTCGTAAAGATAAACGATACCCAAATAACAAAATGGGAAGATATATCGAACACCATAAACTCTTCAAAGGGAAAAGAATTAAAGGTCACTTATAAGACAGAAAACGGAGAATTAAAGGATACTACGGTAACACCCAAGCTGGACAGTGCATCTAATTCATACAAAGTAGGTATAAACCCTACCTATTCAAAGAGCTTTATAGGCACTGTAAAGAGTTCCGTTAAAGCCTTCGGGACTTATATATATGTTACGTTCAAAGCCTTAATAGACCTGATCAGAGGCGCCATAGGCATAAATCAGCTGTCGGGTCCCATAGGAGTTGCGGGAGTAATAAACGAAGCTGTGGGTGCAGGGTTCAGTATTTTACTGAACATAACCGCTCTGCTTGCAATAAACATAGGTATATTCAATTTACTTCCCATACCCGCTTTGGACGGGAGCAGGATATTGTTCTGCTTTATAGAAATGATAAAAGGCTCCCCTATCAACAGAGAAAAAGAAGGCATGATACACTTCGTGGGATTTGTATTATTGATGGCATTCGCGGTATTCGTTGCGGTACAGGATGTAATAAAACTTTTCTAGGAGTTATAAAATGAAAAAAACAAACGTAGTAAAAATCGGTAACAAGGTTATCGGAGGCGGAAACCCTATAATGGTGCAGTCGATGCTCAAGCTTCCTCCGACGGATCATAAAGCTATAATAGATGAAATAAACGAACTGGAAATGCTGGGATGTGACATAATAAGGGGCACCATACCTAATATGGAAGCCGCAAAAGTCATACCGAAGATAGTAAAAAATACAAACATACCTTTTGTAGCGGATATCCATTTCGACTACAAAGTAGCTATAGAAGCGATAAAAAACGGTGTTCATAAGGTCAGGATAAACCCCGGGAATATCGGAGGCAAAGAAAGAGTAAGGGAAGTCGTAAAATGCCTTAAAGACTACGACATACCCGTTAGGATAGGTGTAAACTCGGGCAGTCTCGAAAAAGATCTGCTTGAAAAGTATGGTCACCCTACCCCGGAAGCCTTGGTTGAAAGTGCCTACAGGAGCATTTCTTACTTCAACGAATTCGGATACGACAATATCGTATTGTCTATTAAATCAAGCGATGTAGTAACTACAATAGACGCAAATAGGCTCTTCAGAGAAAAATACTCTTATCCCCTTCATTTGGGAGTTACGGAGGCTGGTGCGGAGCTTGGAGGCATAGTCCGTTCGAGCATTGGGCTGGGAAGTCTTTTAAAAGACGGTATCGGAGATACAATAAGAGTTTCCTTAACGGGAGACAGCAGAGACGAAGTCATAGTCGGCAGAGAGATACTAATAAGCCTGGGGCTTTTAGATGAAGGCGTAAGGGTGGTATCATGCCCTACATGCGGAAGATGTAAAACAGATACGCTGTCTATAGTAAAAGAGATAAAGGAAAAAACAAGACACATAAAGGAACCTATTACCGTAGCGGTCATGGGCTGTGCGGTAAACGGTCCGGGAGAAGCAAAAGAAGCGGACATGGGAGTTGCCTGCGGAGACGGAAATGCGGTCTTTTTTGAAAAGGGAGAAAAAGTAAAAAGCGTTAAAAGCGAAGAAATTGCTTCTTTCATATTGGAAAGGATCGAAGAAAGAATATCTAAATGAAACTAACAGCAGAAATACACTGTCATACCATTTATTCTCACGGGACGGGGACAATAGAAGATAACGTCATCGCAGCAAGAGAAAAAGGTATGAATAAAATCATCATCAGCGAACACGGACCGGGACATATGGTAGCTAGGAAAAATACGAACGCTACTTATATGGATATGAAAAAAGAAATAATGGAACTAAGAAAAAAATATCCTGATATGGAAATTTTAATGGGTTTGGAAGCAAACGTGATTTCCATGAACGGAGATTTGGACGTGGACGAGGAACTTCTGGAAATCGTGGAAGTTTTGTACTGCGGTATCCATTTGATGTCCATACCAAAGAATATAAGTACATTTTTCAATATGCAGATAATGAATACATTAAGCTCAAAGTTCGGCTGGTTCAGAAACAGACAGACGAGGATAAACACAAATGCACTTATAAAAGCCATAGAAAAGTATCCTTTAAGAATGATAACACACCCGGACACGAGAGGACCCGTAGACATCATAGAGCTTGCAAAAGCCACTGAAAATCACGGTGTGATACTTGAAATAAACGACACACAAAGTAAGCTCAACGAAGACGATATAAGGCTTATAGAAAAAAGCGGGATAAACATAACCTATGCTGTGGGAAGCGACGCGCATTCAAAGAAAGACATAGGAAAATGGGAAAATGCAAGGAATATACTTAAGAAGAGCGGGATAAGCTTGGATAAGGTTTGGAATGTGGAAGAATAAAGGTAGTGTGACCATGGAATTGACATTAAACGAATTAAAAGAAGAAGATTTAGATACCGCACTTAAAATTTGGAATGAAGTTGTAAGAGAAGCCAACGCTTTTCCTCAAACAGAAGAAATGAAACGAGATGAAGCTCTTGAGTTCTTCTCTTCTCAAAGCTTTACGGGTACGGCAAAAATCGATGATAAATTAGCGGGGATATATATACTTCACCCCAACAACGTGGGAAGATGTTCTCATATCGCAAACGCAAGTTATGCTGTGGATAAAGAAATAAGAGGAAAGCATATAGGAAAAGAGCTGGTGAAACATTCCCTTAAAAAAGCAAGAGAGCTGAATTTTAAAATACTTCAGTTCAATGCGGTGGTAAAATCCAATAAAGGTGCTATACATCTTTATGAAAGCCTCGGCTTTAAAAAGCTCGGAGTTATCCCCGGAGGGTACTTGAAAAAAGACGGGACATATGAAGATATAATCTCGTACATATATAAACTGTAAGAAAAAGATATAACATTTTGTTATATCTTTTTTGTTATATCAAATATAAATATTTTTTAAAAGTTTTCTTGAATATGATTTTTAATCATGTTAAGTTGTTTATATGGTACCATGAAATTCAAAAAATTAAAAGGACGACAGATAAAATGAATAATGATAAAGTTAAGACTGTATCCCCCGAAAATTCAGGGGATATTTCCCATAGACTTTCCCAAATAGAAAGCATAATAAAAGAAGGATATGACAATATGGAAGGGATCATAATAACGAAAGACGGATATAAGGTATATGAAAAATACTTAAACGGGAGCGATGAAAACAAAAAGACGCATATAGCCTCGGTAACAAAGAGCATACTGTCTATTCTTATGGGGATAGCCATAGATAAGGGTATCATAAAAGACGAAAGTCAAAGAGTAATGGATTTTTTCAAAGAATATGACTTCAAAGATAAAAATGAAATCAGAGATAAAATCACGATAAAAGACCTACTTACGATGAGGGTTCCTTACACCTTTGAAGACTACATGGAACCTCTTGAGGACTTTACAAAAAGCAAAGACTGGATAAGATATGCCCTTGAAAGCATAGATAAAAAGGGAGAATTGGGGAAATTCAAGTATTCCACCATGGGTGCTCATCTCCTTTCCGCCATTTTAACTAAAACTTCGGGAATGTCGGCTAAAGGATTTGCCAATCAATACTTATTTGATCCTCTTGAAATAGAAGAAATCGATTATAACGACACCAAAGAATTCAATTTTGATACACTGTTCGGTGAAAAAATAGAAGGATGGGCAAATGACCCCATGGGGATTTCGGCGGGAGGTTTCGGACTTAAACTGAGTACAAGGGATATGACAAAAATCGGAGAGCTTTATTTAAACAAAGGTGAATACAAAGGAATAAGGGTAGTATCCGAAGAATGGATAAATAAAACATTGGAAGAAAACGGGAACGGCTACGGATATCTATGGTATCTGATATATGATATACCCGTAAAAATGTATGCAGCTCTCGGGGACGGAGGGAATATGATTTGTGTCATACCGAACCTAAAGGCTGTCATAGCAATAACTTCCTCTTTTATGATGAATGCCAAGGACAGGATAGGATTTGTAATAGAACATATACTCCCTGCCCTATCATAAATGAAGAGATAAATATTAATCAAAAAACACGAATAAGATATATACGAAAAGAAAAAAGACACCTTTACATTTAATAAGAGTGTCTTTTTTATCAGTGATTTATTTAAATTTAAAAAGTGATCAGTACATGATATATAATAAGCGCCAAACCTACTATCCAGCAGTAAATCGAGAAATAGTAAAGCTTGCCTTTCTTAACTATGTTGTTAAGGAGTACTATCGAGAAGTACCCTATTACAAGAGAGCAGAAGAACCCTATTATAAGAGGTACGAACGACGTGGTCGCGCCTATTGCGATGATATCTTTTATCTTAAGTAACAGTGAACCGAGTACTGCGGGGATAGACATAAGGAATGAGAACTCAACGGCTTCTTCCTTTTTAAGTCCCGATAAAAGCCCGCCGACTATCGTAGAACCCGACCTTGAAATACCGGGAGTTATGGCGAACATTTGGAAAACACCTATAAGGAAAGCTTTTCCCGCTCCCACGTTTTCTATATGTCCTCTGTTGTTCTTACCCAAAGCATCGCCTAAAACCAAAAGCACACCGGTTATTAAAAGGGTAAACCCTACTATGATGATGGAACCGAACTTCTCGCTTATAAAATCTTCGAATAAAACTCCGACTATACCTGCGGGTATCGATGCCATAAGGATATATACTATGTATTTTCTGTATTTACTCTTTTCAAAACAAGGTCCTTTTAAAGTTATCAAATCCGCAAGCATCAAGAAAAATTGCTTAAACATATTCCATATGGATTCATAATATGCGATAACTACCGCAAGCAATGTTCCCAGATGAAGAACGATAGCAAATTCGAGAGAGCCTTCGCTGATACCCATAAAGTTTTGGAGTATTACCAAATGTCCGGAACTGCTTACGGGAAGAAATTCCGTAAGACCTTGGACTATACCTAAGATTATGGCTTGTATTGTAGTCATAATATCCTCCGTTATTTATTAGTTTAATACTATATATATGTTTTAAAAGCGAAGTTTAACCCTCGCTTTCAGTTATTTATTCATTTACTTTTTCTTCTTTTTTGTCTTCTTTATTTTCTTTGACTTCTTTTTTAGGTTTTGGA
The DNA here is from genome assembly GCF_000154825.1 of Anaerofustis stercorihominis DSM 17244. Lineage (NCBI taxonomy): Bacteria > Bacillati > Bacillota > Clostridia > Eubacteriales > Eubacteriaceae > Anaerofustis > Anaerofustis stercorihominis. The sequence continues at coordinate 97,916 of NZ_DS560018.1, forward strand.
AGAAGTGCTTTTCTTGAAAGGTTTATCCTTCCTTGTTTATCTATTTCGATAACTTTTACGTTTACTTCATCCCCTACATTTAGAACGTCAGTGACTTTATTTACTCTTTCGTGTGCGATTTTAGAAATATGAACGAGACCTTCTTTTCCGCCCGGTATCTCCACGAAGGCACCAAAGTCCATTACTCTTGCGACTTTACCTACATAAGTATCTCCTTCTTCCACTTCTCTTGTTATATCTTCGATTATTTGAACTGCTTTTTTAGCGTCATCCAAATCAACAGCACTAACGAAAGTTTGTCCATCGTCTAAGATGTCGATTTTAACTCCTGTTTCATCAATGATTTTATTAATCATCTTTCCGCCCGGTCCGATGACATCTTTGATTTTATCTTCGGCTATTTTCATAGTCATGATTTTAGGAGCGTATTTGCTTACGTCTTCTCTAGGAGCTGTGATGGCTTCTTCCATTTTGCCTAAGATATGGAATCTGCCTTTTTTAGCTCTTGCCAAAGCTTCCGTAAGTATAGCTTTATCTATACCTTTGATTTTGATATCCATTTGGATAGCAGTGATACCTTCGCTGGTTCCCGCAACTTTAAAGTCCATATCACCGTAGAAATCTTCCACGCCCTGAATATCCGATAAAACGGATACTTTGTTTTCTTCTTTTATAAGTCCCATTGCGATACCTGCTACGGGAGCTTTTATAGGAACACCTGCGTCCATTAGAGATAATGTTGAACCGCATACACTTGCCTGTGATGTGGAACCGTTTGAAGCAAGTACTTCAGAAACCACTCTTATGGTATAAGGGAAGTCTTTTTGGTCAGGTATTACGGGAAGCAGAGCTCTTTCAGCCAAAGCACCGTGTCCTATTTCTCTTCTTCCCGGACCTCTCATAGGACCTGTTTCCCCTACGGAATAAGCAGGGAAGTTATAATGGTGGATATATTTTTTGCTTGTTTCTTCTCCGATACCATCGATTATCTGTTCATCTCTTATGGCACCGAGAGTAGCCATAGACATTACCTGAGTTTGTCCTCTTGTGAAAAGTCCGGAGCCGTGAGCTCTTCTGATTTTTCCTACTTCGCAGGTTATAGGTCTGATTTCATCGACTTTTCTTCCGTCAGGTCTGATACCTTCGTTTGTTATCATGCCCCTAACGATTTCTTTCAATAATTTAGCGAATATTTCTTCAAAGTCAAGTTTGTTGTCGGGATATTCTTCCAAATATTTATCCAAAATTTCAGCCTTGACTTCTTCAACTCTGTCTTCTCTGGCTTGTTTTTCATGGATATCATAAGCTTCTCTGAAGCCTTTTTTAGCTTCTTCGTAAATCTTTTCTTTGATTTCTTCGCTTGTTCTGTAGTATGTGATATCAGCTTTTTCCACGCCGACTTCTTTGATGATTTCTTCCTGGAACTTGATGATTTCTTTGATATGTTCATGAGCACCCATGATAGCATCGATCATGATTTCTTCGCTTACTTCGTTGGCACCCGCTTCAACCATAAGTACAGCTTCGCTGGTTCCAGCAACGGTAAGACTTAAATCACTGATGTCTCTTTGGTCGCTTGTAGGATTATAAACAAGTTCACCGTCTATAAGACCCACGTTAACGGCACCTACGGGACCGTCAAACGGTATATCGGAAATACCGAGGGCAAGAGATGCACCTAGGATACTTGTGATTTCAGGAGAGTTATCCTGATCCACACCCATGACCGTAGCCACGATTTGAACATCGTTTCTGAAACCTTTATCGAATAAAGGTCTTAAAGGTCTGTCGATAAGTCTGCAAGTAAGAGTAGCCTTTTCGCTTGCTCTTCCTTCTCTTTTTAAAAATCCCCCCGGAATTTTTCCAACGGAATACATTTTTTCTTCGTAAAATACGCTTAGCGGGAAAAAGTCGATTCCCTCTTTTGCTTCTTTAGACATACATGCGTTGACTAATATCTGAGTATCTCCATATGAAATGAAAACACTGCCGTTAGCCATTTGTGCCAATTCTCCAACTTCAACACAAAGCTCTCTGCCTAAAAAATCAGTTTTAAACACTTTCTTCATCTAATTTTTTTCCTCCATATTATAAAAAGGCGAAAAAATCCGCCTTTTAAATGCTTAATTATTTTCTTAAGTTAAGTTCTTTAACTATTTCTCTGTATTTATTGATATCTTTCTTAGCAACATAATCTAAAAGTCTTCTTCTCTTACCTACCATCATAAGAAGTCCTCTTCTTGAGTGATGGTCTTTAGGATTATTTTTGAAGTGTTCGTTTAAAGTATTAATTCTGCTTGTTAAGATAGCGATTTGGATTTCAGGTGAACCTGTATCCTTTTCGTGTTTTTGATACTTGCTGATTACTTCTTGTTTTTTTTCTTTTGTTATTGACATTTTAATTCTCCTTAATATTTTTATTCGCCTAAAACCTTAGCAGTAAGCCGGAGATGCTTATAACTAAGTCTTAGGTACATAGCTTTAAAATTATATCACAAAAGGATATTTTTGTAAACATATTTCAGCGGGATTTATAAATGTTTTTAACCCTTTTGATTGATAAAACTTTTAATTTTAACTATAATGTTATTATAGTATATTTTAAGGAGAAAAAGAATGAAAAATGTAAAAGTCGAAATAATAAATAAATCTAAGTATCCCCTGCCCGAATATGCGACAATAGGTAGTGCGGGAGCCGATTTATATGCAAATATAGATGAAGATATGATACTCAGACAAGGAGAAATATCTTTGATACCCACGGGGATATATATAAAGCTTCCCGTAGGTTACGAAGCGCAGATAAGAGCGAGGAGCGGACTGAGTTTGAAGCACGGTGTCACTCTGGTAAACGGAATAGGGACAATAGACAGCGACTACAGAGGAGAGATCGGGATAATAATAACTACGCTTAAAAATGAGCCTTTTAGAGTCACACCGGGCATGAAGATAGCTCAGATGGTCATATCGAAGCACGAAATCGCAGAATTCACCGAAGTCGAAAACCTTGATGAGACCGACAGAGGTAAGGGAGGCTTCGGTCACAGCGGCGTTTAAGATAATATTTCGTTAAATATTAATAATTTATTAATTTAAAAATATTTTGCTTTTATTATTTTAAGTTTTGATATATAGTTAAATCAGAAAGAGTGTTTGTATAAGGTAGAAATTAAGGTGTATTCGGACGAGCGGAGTCTGAAAGGTGAAGTGCGCCCGAGAAGCCGTCGCTAAAACACCAAATAAAAGGAGACTGATAAAAAATGGAATGGAAAGAAATGTACCCTATCGACAAAATGCCTACGGATGAAGAACTATCGACTTATATCACAAGCCCCCTTTACGAAGATTTATGCAAATATTTAAGCGTAGAGTTCAATGCAAAGAGAAGCGTAGAGTACAGCAAGTGTGCCGCTATACCCGGATGGAACGTTAAATACAAAAAGGGAATCAAATCACTTTGCGTGGTATACCCCGAAAAAGATATACCTAAAGTAATGGTGGTCATCGGCAATAAACTTGAAAACGAAGCGGAAGCTATAATATATACATCAAGCGATTATGTCATGAGCAGATATAAAGAAAGCAAATCCAACAGCGGACTAGGGACATGGCTGGTTCTTGATTTATTGAATGAAGAAGTATTGAGCGACATCAAAAGGCTAATCGAACTTAAAGCAAAGGCAAAATAAAAAGAAAGCAGAAATGCTTTCTTTTTTTCTATACCAATTTAATTTTTCTTTATACTATCTATATCGAGAGAATAGCTTAAAACTTCTCCGGCATCGGTTATTTGACATTTTACAACCACTTGCTCCCCTATAGATAATTTCTTTATATTCTTTAATTGTTTATCATCGTTGATATAACATTGAACACCGATAATATCGTATTCTCCGGCTACGATAGAAATATAATCACCACTTCTATCAATGACATTCAAACGCCCTGTCAATGATACATATTTATCTTTATATTTTTCTTCGGCATTTAAAGCATTTTTATTCAAATCTTTTATTATTTTGAAACGCTTAATTTAGTATATGTAATTTTTGGTATTTCTGTTTTTGTATTTGTATCCGCAGTATTTGAACTTGTATGATCAGATTTTTCACTGTCACCTCCCCCACCGCTCATCCAAGCACCTAGAATAATAACGACTATTACCGCAATAAACCAAGGACGAAGATATATAGACTTTTTGTTCTTTCCACCGAACTTTGCACATACTTTAGCACTCCCTGCAATCTATTCACCGCAGTGAACACAGGTTTTTAATTTCTTTTAATAAATACAACTTCTCCTTTAAATTTAATATCCTCATTTTTTATTTACAGAGACTAAATATTACAAATACTATAAATAAAGTAACAAATGTCTAAAAATATAACAATTTATCATTTTATTCAATATATTTAGATATTTTGTATTATAAATTAAAAAAAATAACTATATTTTCTATATATTAAATATACCATAAGTGTCGCAAAATGTATACATTTTGCGACACTATATTAAAGTATTGTATTTTCTATAAATCCGTTTTTAATTTACTTTTTATAATGCTAAGGGGGATAAAATGAACAAAAAAATTAAAAAATCTTTTGTTGTGTTAATGATTTTATCATTATGCTTTTCTTTTAGTTTTCAAAATATTTCTGCTCAAACATTAGATGAAAACAATAATGAAAATATATCAAATAAAATAACACAAAGCGAAGACGATGCAGGGAACAACACGGTAACCGGGTTCGAAGATTTAGAGGAAAAGATAATTACTATAAATGAAAAAACGGGTATCGAGAAATTAAATTTACCCAACAAGTTATATGTTTATTTAAACAATAAAGAAGAAAAGACTTCTTTAGATGTATCATGGGAATGTCCGGATTACGATAAAAAAGAACTATCTTCATATATTTTCAAACCTCTATTTGAAGATAAATATAAAGTATCGCCGGAACTAAGTAAAGAAGATATCCCAACTATAGAGATAAAAATAAATAAAGATATAAAAACAAAAGAAGAAAACATGACAAGAAGTACTTCTTCAAAATACAAAAAAAATGCTTGGTATATTCAATGAATTTAAAATAGGCTCATCCGAAACATATAAAACACTTGCCGAAGTAATAACAAAAATACCAAATGATGCGGGAGATATTGTTTTCAATATATGCAGTGATTTATACACAGATTATTATAAAGATAACTATATAGAATTACCGAAAGATAAAAATATAACTTCCCTGACAATAAAGACCGATCAACCATCCGTAACTATCGGTAATGATACATTATATAATACATATTTATTTTTAAACGGCATCAAGCTTACTGTTGACAGCGGTGTGACCATAAGAGGAGATATATACGGAGGAGATAACGGTAAAAACATAACCGCAGACACTAACATAACAATAAATGAAAATGCTGTTATTGAAAACTGTATATACGGAGGAAGTAAAAATGCAGATCTTACAGGTAACAGTTATATAAATATAAAAGGTAAAGTTTCTCGTTACATATTCGGAGGATGTCATTCATATGCCGATAATACCACTCCAAATGCAGAAGCAAATATGTACGGTTCGTCATATATAACCGTTGAACCTAAAGGATGCGGATATTGGATATACGGAGGTAATAAAGCCACTTCCGATTACAGTGCAACCCTTGCAACGACTATCACCACTACAATGTCCGGTTCTGTAAATATTTCAATGAACGGTATCAATGATGAATTATACGGCGGAAGTTACTCGGGAACAGGTATATCGCCGGGACCTAAAAATGCAACATGCTCAGACACGATCGAGGGAAGTATCAAAATAATTTACGGAGCGACTTCAAGGGGATATAATGGTGATTATATGGCACTGTACGGAGGAAGTAATGTAACGGGAACAAACTCTGATACTAATCATTCTTATTCGACGATTAAGGGCAATATAGATATAGAAACCATTGAAGATGATAATGCAGCCATAGAACAAGATGATACCCAAGCCTTCAACAGATATTTCGGAGGAGGGTATGCTCAGGGCGTCAATGCGGTAGGAAAAGTTAAAGGAAATGTTACGATAAAGAGTGCTAAACCTTGCTGGGACAGCAACTTAGGATTAACCGGCGGTGGATATGCTGCAAGCGGAGCATCTATCGATGTAGAAGGTAAAACAAAAATAGAAATATTCAAAATAAATAATCAGGATGAGTATTACGAAAATTCTAACTTAACTATCGGCGGAGGGTTATGTCAAAATAGTGATACATCTACATCACTAAATACGACATCAACGGTAGGAAGCAGTGAAATCATAATACATGAAGGTGCTACTCTTATTTACGGAAGTACTTGCAACATGAACATAATAGGAAGAGGATATGCTACTGGGACGAATTGCAACGTAGACGTAAAAGGAAGTACAAGTATAAAATTAGAAAGGGGTATCCAACCTGAACAAGGAATTTGCGGCGGAGGAATGTTGTATAGTAAATACTGCAAAAATTCATCCGCAAATGTTGGAAGTGTAAAAATGGATATCAGAGATGATTTTATGCTAAATACAAATATCATCGGTGGCGGATACATTTATTCTGCATTAAATGCAAGTGCTAAAGTAAATGACAGGATAGATATAAAATATGGTAAAAACGAGGATTGTTCCTCCGGATCTGTAATCAGCGGAGGATATATCTCCAATGGATTTGGAGATGCGAGCATCGGAAGCGATAAAAATGATGATTCAATAACAATAAATGCAGGAAACGGGTTAAACGTATATCAATTTATCGGAGGAAGTTATGTTCAAAAGAATACTGATGAAAGCAAGATAAAGATTACCGGTAATATAAAAACCAACCTTGAAGGCGGAAGCATTGGATATTTTCTTGGAGGACATAAACTTTCAACTTCTACAACAAATGCAGAAATAGACGGAGATATTATACATAATATCAGTAACATTACCACTACAAACTTTTTTTATCCAGGAGGAACTGTCTATTCCAATAATGCCGATAATCCGGGGAAAATTAATATATCGGGAAATGTTATGACCAAGATTGAAAATTCGACATTGACCAAACAAGCTTATACGGGAGGCGGCACTTACACTATTATAGAGAAAAATGCATCAGTTGAATTTAAAGATTGTACGATAAACACCCTTATATGTGCAGTGGGTTCAGATTATGCATCTATAAAAGGTAGCTCTATTGTTTCATTAACAGGAGCAACGACTTCCAATAATTATATATATTCATACCAAGGAAATGCTACAGCTTCAGTAGGTAAAGTATTGGTAGAAGCAGGGAATGAAAAAGGGCTCCAAACAAAAGCAAGTATAGTTGGAATATATTCCACAGACCAATCAAATAAAACAGATGTCAAAGTAAATAAAAATGCAGAATTAAATCTTACATATACCGGTACAACAACACCTTATCACCTTATGAACGTATATGATATAGATATAGAAAAAGACGGAGCTCTAATTACAAAATCAGCACAGAATGCTCCAATCAAAGGAAGTCTTAGCGGAGAAGGAACAATAACAATGCCTGTGGGCGGAAAAATTATCGGAAGCGGTACACTCGGCGGTAATTTGACGTTAAAAATAACGGGAACACTCAACAAAGACATAGAATTCTTTGAATTTGATAAATCCAGTACCGGAAAAGTAAACTTTACAGACCCCGATTATAAATATTATCTAAAAAAAGAAATCGGGAGTGATAAAGCTATATGGGTATTAAAAGAAGGTATAATAATAAATACTACCCCCCTGATAACGGAACGATAACTCCTAGCGGAAAACAAATGATAGGTAAAGATGAACCAACAGAATTTACTTTTACTCCGGATTACGGTTATCAATTGGACGATGTCAAAGTAAATGGTGTTAGTGTCAAAAGTGATTTAAAAAAACATGAAGATTTAAGAAGCAGTATATATACATTAACAACTGACATCAATACATCATTAGAAGTATCATTCAGACCTTTGGATAAAGACACAATGGAAGATATAATAAATAATCTTCCCAAATTAGAAGGAACGACTAATCCATCAGAGAATGAAACAAATAAAATATTTGACGCAAAACTGGATTATGAAGCTCTCAGCGAAGATGAAAAAAATAAAATCGATGAAAAATCCTCCGATAAACTTCACGAAGACTTATTGAAAGCAACTGAAATCGAAGTGGAATTATCAATCAAAGTAAGTACAAGCGGAAACGATGCAATAAAAATAAGTGACGATCAAAAGAAACGTTTTTTATATACATTGAACAAAGATGATATAAAGGAATTAAAAGACAACAATGCACAGTTGCTTAAAATAGTAATAGAAATAAAAGATATCGACAACCCCAAAGACGAAGAAAAAGAAAAAATCGATGGTGTGTTATCGGACTATACGATAGGAAAGCATTTTGTGGTAGAAGTGATAAAGGAAAAGTATCAAAACAAAGATGATGATACACCTAAAACCACAGAAAAAATAACATCAATGCCAAAAGCGTGGATATAACATTTAAAGTACCAAACGAATTAAAACCAAAAGATAATACAGTCTATGCTTATGCTATGGTACATACACATCTCGAAAACGGAAATTATACTTCTACATTATTGGAAGATAAAGATACCGTTGATGAAACTGTAACAATAAGCACAAATAAATTCTCAACTTATACAATGGTATATAAAGTGAAAGGTACAAAGCCTATAGTATCATATACCGTAAAATTTGATACAAGGGGCGGCAGTTACGTTAAATCACAAACAGTAGAAGAAAACGGAGTTATCACGATACCTGATGATCCAACTAAAAAGGGATATATTTTTACGGGCTGGTACACAGATGAAAAATGTACCGATTTATGGGACTTTGAAAGAGGGAAAGTTACAAAAGACATCACATTATACGCAGGCTGGGAAAAATCAAAAGACAACGAAAATACCGCACAGTCAGATAATCCCAATAATCAAAGTTCGGGTAAATCAGACGGAAGAATTATAGAAAACAACAAAAAAAATAATACAATTACTCCAAATACAAGAGATGCAAATAATTTAGATATATGGATAGGTTTATCAATTTTCACACTGGCAGGATGCTTAATACTATCCATAAAAGCAAAAAAATATAATTAAATAAAAGACCTCTTTATAAGAGGTCTTTTTTTGATTTAACAAATATTTCTTAATTATTCACCTTTAAAATCAGCTTTTCGTTTTTCTATGAAAGCACAAACGCCTTCTTTAAAATCTTCAGATGATATGCATTCTCTCTGAGTAGGAACTTCGCCGTCTTTTAGATATCTTTCATAATCTGTATAGTTTGCTTCAAAAAATTGCTTCTTAAGGTTTTTATAAGCTATGAGAGGACCTTTTGAGATTTGTCTTGCCAAAGCCATTGTAGTTTCTTCAAGCTCATCTTTGGAACATACTTTATTTACTATTCCCAACTCCATAGCCTCCACAGCTCCTAACGGTTTACCGGTAGCACACAGTTCAAAAGCTTTTGCTATGCCGATAGATTTACTCAACAAATAACTTCCTCCCGTATCAGGCACCAAACCCAAATTAATAAAAGCCTGAATAAATTTTACATTATCCGCACAAACGACGAAATCTCCCGACAAAGCGAGATTTGCGCCCGCTCCCGCAGCAGCTCCTATGACCGAAGTAATCACGATTTTACTCATTTTCTTTATGTTTAAAGAAACATATCCTGCGCGCTCTATCAAATCATCCATATTGATATCTCCGCCGGCTTTGATATTCTTATAAAAATATCCTATATCCCCTCCGGCAGAAAATGCTTTGCCTCCGCTTTCTAATATAACGACCTTTACATTCGAATCATTTTCACATTTATCAAGTATATCAAGAAGTTCTTCTGCCATTGCCATATCTATGGCATTTAAATTATCGGGATAGTTCATGGTGATTTTCGCGACACAGTCTTCTACAGTGTAAATATTTTTTTTGTATTCCATACCATTTCTCACTTTCAAATCAATGAATTTTATATACTAAACATTAAACACGTTTATTCGTTCTGTTCCAAATATGCATTTTATCGGCTTCTTCGATGAGTTCATCTCTAAGGTCAGGATGACAAACGGAAATTATCTTTTCTGCCCTTTCCCAAGTAGAAGCTCCTTTGAGATTTACCAGTCCATATTCCGTAACCAGGTACTGCGTATTAGCTCTCGTAGCAGTAATTATACCGCCTTCCGTAATACAAGGTTTGATCCTGCTCTTAAGCGAACCGTCTTTTGTTGGAACAGTGGAAGAACAGCAAATAAAACTCTTACCGCCTTTAGATTTATAAGCACCGAGTACGAAGTCAAGCTGTCCGCCCGCACCGCTTATATGACGGGTCCCGCCTGTTTCGGAAGCTACCTGTCCGAACAAGTCAACTTCAACGGTATTATTTATGGAAATAAAATTATCTAAACTTGCAATCACATCAATATCATTAACATAATCAACGGGTGCAGCCATAATGCTTGGGTTTGCATCAACAAAATCATAAAGTTTTTGTGTTCCTGCTCCGAAAGTAAACACCTGACGTCCTTTGTCTATACTTTTTCTCTTACCCGTTATCTTTCCTGCCATCGTTATATCCACAAAAGAATCAACATACATTTCCGTATGGACACCGAGGTCTTTCAAATCTGATTTTGCTATCAATGAACCTACGGCATTAGGCATACCTCCGATACCGAGCTGCAAGCAAGCTCCGTTAGGGATTTCGGGAACTATAAGTTTAGCAACTGCTTCATCTATTTCGCTGGTTTTACCAGAAGGCATCTCTGCCATCGGTCTGTTTGAACTTTCCACTACCATATCAACATCGTCAATATGTACCCCAACTTCAAATCCGCCTAAACAAACCGGCATATTTTCATTCACTTCAACAACAACGGTATCTGAAATTTCGCAAAGCGCAGCTAAATGTGATGATGAAAGACCGAAGTTAAAGAAACCATGTTTATCCATTGGTGCAACTTGAATAAATGCTACATCAACATGTTTTATATTTTCTCTGTAATATCTTGGAACTTCGGAATAACGAATAGGAACATAATAGCAAATACCGGAATTAATAAGTTTTCTTTCGATCCCCGTCGTATGTATCGAATTCCAAATAAGTCTTCCTGGTGCATCTTCAAGCTTTGTTACTTCCGGCTGCCATAATGCTATCCCCCCTCTGAACTTTAAATCTTTAAGAGAAGAGTCCTCTTTCATTCTCTCAGCCAAAGCTTTATCCAAATCAACAGGATGATTCGCACAAAAACTGTAATCTACCCAATCCCCCGACTTTACTACTTTTACCGCTTCTTTTGCAGTAGTAAGTTTTTCTTGATATTTAGCTTGATAATCCATAATATACACTTCCTTTCATTAGTTGATTATCCGTTCAAAAAATATAATATTTATACTTATATATTACCTTGGAAAACGTTTTCTGTCAATATTAAAAGCAAGTCAAAATATCGCTTATTATTACTAAATCATTCCAAATATTTTTTACTCAAATAGATGTTTATCATATTAAATACTAAACTATGTATTATTTATTATATCCTACTTTATATGATATAATCATATAAAGTATATAGTTTCATTTAGGAGGGAAATATATGAAATTAAAAAAAATCATATCAGTACTTTTAATTGGTCTTATGGCAGTTTCTTTTGCAGCCTGCGGAAGTAACAACTCAGATAGTGATAAGCCCAAAGAAAATCCGATTACAGCAGAGGAATTTAAGACAGAAATAGGAAATTTAGGAATTAAAGCAACAGAAGAAGAAACAATGTTTGAACTCGTAGGTGCGAAATCGGGATTTAAATTATCCGCTGACGGGAAGACACTTGAATTATATGTATTTGATAAAGACAGAGATGCATATAAAAATGCAGAAAAAGACGGAGAACTTACAATGGAATCACTCGGAAGTGATATAACCGAAAATGTTAAGGTAGCAAACGGATATGCCATAATTTTACCTAGTGATTTCCCACAGTATGAAAAAGTTTTAGCACTTTTTGAAAGATTGGAATAATATAATTTTCATTTAAAAAGACCTCAGAATTGAGGTCTTTTTTGCAAGTTGTAACAATTTTAATTATTTATTTTATCCGAAAAATCTATCTTGTAATTTTCTAAGTTGAACTATCAAAGAATTATCATCCAATGCTACCATATCATATGTAATTGTCTGACCTTTTTTAACATCTTTAACGAGTTTTGTATTCTTTGTAATAACACCTAGCGGAACAGCATTATCATTAAGCATATTCTGATGAGTATCTACAGTTCCGTAAACAGTATAACCACCGATACCGTCTAACATATCACCTGCTTTTAAATCTTTTTTAGCAACAGCAACAGTTTCACAAACAAGTCCGCCGTCCATAGGAACTAATGTAGAAATGTTGTCTAAAACAGCTTTAGCAACTGTTAAAGGAGTTTCCAACGAACATAAATGATATGGTCTGTATAATACCCAGTTAGGACCTTCGCCCATGCTTAAGTAATTCATTTCATGCTTAACGAACGGAAGATCACTTGAAATGATTACGAACACACCCGGTGCTATTCCGTTGACCCATTCAACTTTTCCATAACCGTTTTCAAGGATACCGCCTTCACTTGTTGGTCTGAATAAATTTGGTAAATCTTTTACTTCGGCTTCAGGACCATGTCCGCCTCTGATATCAGGGATAAATCCTGTGGAATTAGCCATAGCGGTAAGTTCTACCATTGTCTTTGTTCCGTCTGTAAATGCAGTCTGCATCTTAGGACTAACGCCTCTCTTAGCTGCATATTCTGCTAATGAAGTAGGGTTTGCATCTAAATCTATAGCATTATTTTTACCTTTACCTATAACTCTAACATCAAAACCTGCGGCAGTTGCAAAATCATATAATTCTTTTACCGCACCCGGTTCATCCCCTGCACTTCCGGTATAAATAACGCCTGCATTATCAGCTAATTTTTTAAGCATAGGACCTATAACTACATCGGTTTCAACATTAAGCATGCAGATATGTTTGCCTTCGTTTATAGAATCGATAGCAACTTTTGCACCTACTTCAGGAACTCCCGTCGCATCTACTGCGGCCTGAATGAGATTAGCTTTTGCACCAATTTCAGAATTTTCTGTAGCAATATACTTTCCTTTTTCCAAGTAAGTATTGGCTTCACTCAATTTATTTGTTATAATATAGTCATCTTTGGTTAATCCAGAGTTTTCAAATGCGGCAATGACATTATCAATATTAATGTCAGCTACTACAGCGGGTTTCATACCTTTCATCCTGATCATTTGACTGGTCATGCCCCTGCCCATTTGTCCCGCTCCTATTATACTGGTCATAATAGGAGCATTTTTTTCTTCCAGCTCAGCTAGCTTATAATTCATTCTTAACATATCTATTTATGTCCTCCTAAAAATTTTATTTGAATATAATCTCCATGTTTTAACTCAGGAAGTTTTTCACCTTTTAATTGAACTTGTCCGGGAAGTTCTACCTCATCTTTACCGCCAAACACCAAACAGCAATGCCCAAGCATTTTAAATGTATCGTTCGCTTCAGCTCCTACAGCTGTGACAACATAATCATTATCTCCCAAAGACATAAAATCCCCAACTTTTATTTCACTGTCAAGTTCCTTTTTTTCGTGAAGAACAGATAATTCCGCAAGTTCCAATGGTGCATCTTCATTAAATAATATAAGCATTTTTTCACTTAAAAAATCTAATGCAATATCGCCAAATCCAATTATTTTTGATTTATAATCCATACCCTAACTTTCCTTATGTAATTTTTTTTATGATTTCAAATTATTAATATAGTCCAAATGAGAATAAATATGCAATTACTACTGCAAGCGGACCTGTAATAAGTCTTGAGAATAGCATTGCAGGTACCCCGATTTCAACTGTTGAAGGTTCTGCTTCACCAAGAGATAAACCAACAGGTACAAAGTCTGCACCAACTTGTGCATCTATTGCAAATAATGCAGGAAGTGCATAACTTGGAGGAATATTTCCTTTTGCTATTTCAGCACCAACCAAAACACCAACTACCTGAGCGATAACCGCACCCGGTCCGAGAACTGGTGATAAGAATGGAATTGCACAAATAACGGATAGTAAAATCATTCCTGGTAATGAACCCGCTAGTGGACTTATTGCCTTTGCAATTACATCACCGATACCCGATGCTGTGATAATGCCAAGAAGCATACTAACGAATGCCATAAATGGTAAAATATTTCTTATTGTCGTATCAATAGCATCTCTGCCGGCAGCAAAGAATTTATTTACGACTCCGCCAACCGCTTTACCTATTTTAGAAACTACTCCGATAAATCCTTTTTGTCCTCCTGTAGTATCTTCTTTTCCAGATGAGTCTGAACTTTCAGTTGTCACATCAGGTTCAGGAGTATCTACTTTTACTTCTCCATCATATAATGAAACTTCTTTTTCGCTTACGTCCGAAACGTAATTGTCTTCATGTATGTACTGAGCAAGAGGTCCGGTTGCTCCTCCCGGTTCCAAATTAACAGTTAATACGCCTTTTCTAGGATATACTCCGCATCTTGCAGTACCGCCGCAGTCTACTATAACAACTGCCATTTCATCATCCGGTACCCCTGTTGAAAACGCATCTATTGCTTCCGCACCTGTCAAATCTGCTATATATTGTGCTACGGGATGTATACCACCGCCGGTAACACTGGCAATCTTATTTTTCTTTTCTGTCGGTTGTATAACTAACGGTCCACCCCAACCTTGTGATCCTTTTTCAATTATAACGGCTTTAAATTTACTCACTTTTATTTCTCCTTTCTATGCATTTACGCTTTTCTTATTCATGATTGCGTAAATTCTTTCTGTTACAACGCCTCTGATTAAGATTACAACGACACCAACCAAGAAATATCGGAGTGCCAAAGGTGTAGTACTAAGATTTAACTTAGTTAGACCGTTCGCAATACCCAAGAAAACGAAAAGTTCACCGGCATTTGCATGTGGGAATAATCCTGTTATCGGATGGCAGAATGAAACTGTTGAATCATAGAATGCAACCTTATGTTCTTCTTTTAAGAAACGACCGAAAGAATATGCCATTGGGTTACATAGGAAGAACATCGCAAGCACAGGCATTAAAGTATATCTGGTAATAAAGCTTTTTGATAATATCTTCATGAATTTATCAACTCTCTCTTCACCGATTATTTTAATAAGAGCATTGATAGCTGTTATCAAAACAATAAGTGTAGGGATGATACCGGTTACCCAGCCGATAAACTGCTCTCCTCCTGCATTAAATAATCCAATAAAACCTTCTGCAAGTTTTGTTAAGAATTCCATTAAAATTCTCCTTTCTATTATTTTTTATATTCTATGAAAGACTATCGTCTTAACATACAAAATATATCTATGCATTTTCCGCTATCGTATCACCTCCGATTAATTCTTCTTCACTCATTTCTGCTGCTTTGCTTTTTTCCAAAACCCCTATAAGTCCATTCACAGCTTGAAGCAAAGCGCTTCCTTTTTCTCTTCTTTTTTTACTTCTGAATGTTTTTACCTTAAGTTCTTCTTCCGATTTGATTTCGTAAACAGATTTTCCAACCAAATCATCAAATGGTTTAAATCTGGCAAATACACTGAATCCATTTATCATTTGACCCTTAGTAACAAGTCCGTTATTATCGCATGCTAGTATAACGATGACTCCGTATACGAAATACTGTTTATCTTTTCCTACACTGACGTTTCCGTACTTATGTACGTCATTGAATGAAACACTGAAATTCTTAGCTTGTTTATATGTAAGCAAAGAATTAAAAATCATAAGTACAAATGCAGCTAAAAATATTTTCCACATAATTATCCAACATCCTTTCAACTCTACTTATCGAGTAATAACTTCGCAGTTTCTGCATTGGTCACCAAAACATTTATAAGTTTTCCGTTTATCGCTCCGTAAATCGCATCCAATTTTTCTTTACCGGAACTTATCCCAACGACTCTTTTGATTTTTCTCAAATTATCGATCTTAAATCCAAAGACATATTTATTATAAGAATAGTTTGTATCCCCGTTTATATCATACATTTGAAGGCATATATCCCCTACTATACCCATATTCCTCATTTCATCGATATCTTCATTATTGTAATATCCGGTTTCCATCATAGTGGAACCTTCCACCGCAGTTCCTATACCTACGACTGCCGTAGTCATCTTATCCATTAAATCAAGGACCTGTTTGATATGTATGTCATTTTTAAGGCTATCCATTAAATTTTTATCCATTATCATTGCCGGAGCATGCAAAAGATGATATTCACCGCCGAATGCTCTGGAAAAATCAATTACGACTTGATTACAGTGATACTCTATACCAACTTGCCCCATACCTCCAAGGAGAGGTATGAAAGAGATATTTCTAGGTTTTTCTTGTCTAATATGAGGAGCAATTGTTTTTATCGTTTTACCCATGGAAAGTCCGACAATCTCGCCGTCCTTTAACGCTCTTTGAAGGTATGAGGCACAAGCTTTTCCTAAATAATCCTGTTCATAAGCTACATCGACGGCATCTGAAGCTATGATGACTTCATGAAGTCCGAATTTTTCTTCCAAGGCTTTTTCCAGCTTATAGTAATTATTTTTTAGCGGATTGATAACTTCAATTTTTACAATCCCTTCATTCTTGGCATTTTTAAGAATTCTTGACACGGTAGCTCTGGAAATTTCGAGTTTTTGTGCAATTTCTTCTTGTCTCATATCGTTATTGTAATAAAGGTCACATACTTTAACCATTAGTCTAGTATCATCAAAAACTTTTTTCATGAAATTTCCTCCTATTTTGCCTATTGAAATTTATTTCTATCTGTTTTATTTTTACATTTGTTCAGCATTTGAAATATTGTTCTTATTACGCTTTTATAATAATCCAATAAGAGTAAAAAGTCAACTGTTATTTTATAAATAAATCAAAAAAATTATTGCAAAAAACAAATCAAATATCTCCATTTATTTTCAAAGTAAAAGAAACAAATAGAATTATATAATTTTCTATTAATATTCTTGCTCATATTTCGCGGTAAAAAAAATAAAAAAGACACTCCTTAAAGTGTCTTTCTTTTATTAATTATTTATCCCATGATGAGGAGCATAAGAATTTTCATCTATAGCTTTAAATATATATCCTCTTTTTTTGTATTTTTTAATTATTTTTGGAAGAGAGTCTACTGTCGTATTCTTCGCATCTGTATCGTGGAAAAGGATATTAATATTTTTCTCTTTACACATAGTCGCATTTTTTACTAACGTACCCACCGCAACTTCACTTCCGGAAGCATCAGTTGAATCACAGTTCCAGTCATAATACTGGTACCCCCTGTTTAAAACTTCCTTTGTAAGTTTTGTCATCAAACCCTTTTTATAGGCTCTGCTTACGGTATTTGAAGATCCGCCGGGAAATCTGATATATTTAGGAGAATATCCGATTATACCCTTTACCATATTTTCAAGCTTGTTTAAATCTTCAAAATAAGCTTTTTCGGATTTATAAACTTTTTCATAATCATGAGTATATGTATGAAGGGCAATGGTATGTCCTTTATCATGTGCGACTTTGATTAAATGATTATATTTTTTCCCGTTACCCGTAACAAAAAATGTCGCTTTAACATTATATTTATCTAGGATATCAAGTATTTTTTTTGTATTTGCCGAAGGTCCGTCATCAAATGTCAAATATACAATTTTCTTTTTATTTTCCTTAGTTGTACCAATAGGTTTTACTATATTTACAGTCCTCTGCAATGTTACGGTATTGCCGGATCTATCCGTAGCTGTATATGAAACCTTATAACTTCCCGGTTTATTAACATCCACGTTTGATGAATTTACCGATAATTTTGGAGAAGGGTCGTGATCGTCTTCAACCAAAACTCCCTTTTTTAAACTAAGTTTACCGCCCTCTACAATATCCAAAGGCTGCAAGTTTGAAATTTTTGGAGGTACTTCGTCTTTAACTACCTTAACAACGACATTTTTTTCTGTCTCATTCCCACCTGCATCGGCAACTATGACCCCAACGTCATATTCTCCCTTATCGCGGAAATCATAATCTTCCTTAAATCGTACGGTAGTATTTGTAGCGTCTTTAATGTTTTTAACCAGCTTATCGGGTTTGATCTTTATTCCAGCTTCAATAGTCACAGGCACTGTATCGAATGAAGGAGGTGTCGTGTCTTTTACATTTACTTTAATGGGGTATTCCTTGCCATGATATTTATAAATAATAGTATATGTACCGAGCTTATTTATATTTACCTTACTGTCATCAATAACTACAGCATCTTTGGAGCCGAAGAATGTATACTTTATATTATCCTTAGAATTCAATTTATTATTTATTTCCAAATCTATCGAAGAATTTGCAAATACTATCGGTGAAATTATTATTTTAAGTAAAAAAATCAAGCATACGATAGCTATCCCAAAAGCTATAAAAACTCTTTTATCTATTTTCTTTATATCTAAATTTTTTAAATCTATTTTCATTTACTAAGCCTCTTATATATCCATGTAATGATGAGATTATAACAAATTTCGACAAACTTAGCAATGAAGATAAAGTAAATCAAATATTAAGTTTTTATTAAGTTACAAAAAAAGCATACAGACTAATTCTATACGCTTTTTATAACTTGTTATTTTATTTTTTAGGTATTGTTATTACGACTTCTATCCTGTCATCAAAGTCTTTTTCCTTATAGTCACACTCAAGTCCCGTGTTAAAAATACTCTTATATGCCTGTTTTATGGTATTCGTATAAATTTTATAATTAAAAATATTTTTAACATTGGTTTTAGAAGAATTTATGACGATTTCCTGCTTTAATCGTTCAACCAAAAGCTCGGAATTTTTTACATTTAAATCTTTCTTCGCAATTTCCTTTGCGGCTTTTAATCTCATATTACTGTCCGGCAGAGAGAGAAGACACCTTGCATGACGCTGAGTAAGATTGTTTTCTATGATTATATGTAAAACTTCTTCATCAAGATTTAAAAGCCTAACCAAATTAGAAATGGTAGATTGTTTTTTACCTATCCTGCTTGCAAGTTCTTCCTGACTCATACCATATTCGCTCATTATTTTCTTATAACTTAAAGCTTCTTCATAAAAATTCAAATTTTCCCTTTGAATATTTTCTATCAGAGCTATCAAATCATTTTCTTCACTGTTGATAGAAACGATAATACAAGGGATTTTATCTAAACCGGCAAGCTTACTTGCTCTTAATCTTCTTTCACCGCTGACTACTTCATAAGAATTATATCCTTTTTGTCTAACCGTGATGGGCTGAATTATACCAAGACTTCTTATCGATTCGGAAAGTTCTTTAATGCTTTCTTCATCAAAATATTTCCTTGGTTGATCTTTGTTTGCTGAAATCAGTGATATATCCAGTTCTTTAACTTTTTTTACGTTTGCCACTTCTATCCCCCTACTGTTTATTCTTTGCAAGTTCTATTAATAGTACATTAATATCCGACGGAGAGACCCCGGATATCCTTGAAGCCTGTCCTAAATTTTTTGGTCTTATATCTTCAAGTTTTTGTCTTGCTTCCAATCTCAAATTCTTTATTTCATTATAATTTATATCCTCGGGAAGTACTTTCTTCTCCATGGACTTAAATTTATCTATACTCGCCTGCTGCTTTATAATATAATCATGATATTTTATTTGAATTTCCACTTGCTGCTTGACTCTCCTTGAAAGTTCAGGCCTGTTTTCATCAAATATTTTTGTATCATCATAACTGATTTTTGGTCTTTTTATGAGGTCATATACCGTTATTGTATTTTTAAGAGGTGTTGTCCCTATGCTTTCCAGCTTGATATTATTTTCATTGCTTGGAGTGATTTTTATCTCTTTAAGTCTCGCCTTTTCTTTATTAACAGTTTCTTCATATCCAAGAAGACGTTCATATCTTTCTTTACTTATAAGCCCCTGCTCAAAACCGTAAGGAGTAAGCCTTAAATCCGCATTGTCCTGTCTTAAAAGAAGTCTGTATTCAACTCTGGAAGTGAACATCCTGTAAGGCTCTTTCGTGCCTTTTGTAGTAATATCGTCAATAAGGACACCTATATAACTGCTTGACCTGTCCAGTATCAAAGGCTCTCTGTTTTGAACGTAATTTGCGGCATTAATTCCTGCAATCAATCCCTGTGCGGCAGCTTCCTCATATCCGCTGGTGCCGTTTATCTGTCCGGCAGTAAATAATCCTTTAACTATTTTACTTTCCAAAGATAACTCTATTTGAGTCGGTTCAACTGCATCATATTCAATAGCATAAGCTACTCTCATTATTTCTACATTTTCAAGTCCCTTAATAGTCCTTAAAAATTTGACCTGAACATCTTCGGGAAGAGAAGAACTCATCCCCTGAAGGTACATCTCATTCGTATTCAGGCCTTCAGGTTCAACGAATAGCTGATGTCTTTCTTTATCGGCAAATCTGACTATTTTATCTTCTATACTCGGACAATATCTCGGACCTATACCCGTTATATTACCGCTGTATAAAGGAGAACGATGAAGATTATCGTTTATTACCTCATGAGTTTTTTCATTTGTATAAGCAAGATAACAAGGCTGTTCATCATATTCCAAATCCTTATCCTCATTTTCAAAAGAAAAAGGAGTTATTTCTTTATCTCCGAACTGAATTTCCATTTTTGAAAAATCAATACTTCTTTTATTTACCCTTGCAGGAGTTCCGGTCTTTAATCTTAGAAGCTTAAATCCAAGTTTTTTTAGGCTGTCACTTAGCTTATTTGCCGGGAAAATCCCGTTGGGACCGCCTGAATAGCTTACATCACCTATGATTATCCTTCCTTTTAGATATGTTCCCGAGCAGATAACTATAGCCTTAGTTTTATACATTGCTCCGGTATGAGTGATTACACCGCTAACTTTTCCGTCTTCGGTAAGTATCTCCACAGCTTCTTGCTGTTTCAAATCGAGATTATCGGTATTTTCGATAACAAACTTCATCTCTTCCTGATACTTTTTCTTATCCGCCTGTGCTCTAAGAGACTGAACGGCAACCCCCTTTGCGGTATTCAAAGTCTTGGTTTGAATGAATGTCTTATCTATGTTTTTACCCATTTCTCCGCCAAGTGCATCTATTTCTCTTACAAGGTGCCCCTTTCCCGTTCCTCCTATTGAAGGATTACAAGGCATCATTGCAAGAGCATCTAAATTAAGAGTTAAAAGGAGAGTACTGCTTCCTTTTCTCGCACTTGCAAGCGCAGCTTCACAGCCCGCATGTCCCGCACCTATTACTATAACATCGTATTCACCTGCTAAAAAACTCATTATTTCCTCTACTTTCCTAAACAGAAATTCTTAAATATTTCATCTATTATATCTTCGCTTGTAGTTTCTCCCGTTATGCCTCCAAGTTTATATAAAGCGGCATTTATATCTATTTCAACAAGATCTACCTCAAGTCCTTCATTTATCATTTTTATTGCATTATCAAAATCATCTCTTGCACCAATTAAAAGATTTTTATGTCTTATATTACTTACCAAAGTATTTCCTACGCCATCATCTTCACTTAACCCGGCAAGCTCATATATCTTATTTTCTATTTTCTCTATACCCTCTTTTTTAAGAGCGGAAATTTCAACTGTTTTATAATTATCGAATGCTTTTACTGTATCTACATTTGTATTTAGATCCATCTTATTAAGTACAACCAACACTTCTTTATTATCCGGAAGCATTTTTATTATATCCATATCCTCAGTGTCAAGAGCTCTTGATGTATCTATACAAAATAATATGATATTACTTTCTTCAAGCATTTCAATTGATTTATCTATACCTATCTTTTCGACTTTACTGTCTGCATTTCTAATTCCCGCAGTGTCTATAAATTTGACAGGAACACCTTTTATGTTCACCACTTCGTCTACAATGTCTCTCGTAGTACCGGCTTCTTCTGTTACGATAGCCTTATTTTCATTTATAAGTGCATTTAAAAGCTGGGACTTCCCAACATTGGGCTTACCTATAATGGCAACTTTTATCCCGTCTTTTAAAATCTCTCCTTTTTCAAAGGTAGAAATAATTTTATTAAGCTTATATTTCATGGAATTTATTAATTCCACTATTTCATTATTTGTTAAATCTTCTTCATCATATTCCGGATACTGAATAGTAACTTCAAGCCTTGCGAGCATGTTGGTAATATCAGCTTTTATTTCATCTATCTTACTTGACAAATCGCCTTTTAGAGAACTCATAGCACTCTTTGCAAAATTGGATGTTTTTGCTGTGATGATATCGCTGATAGCCTCAGCCTGAACCAAGTCTATCCTGCCGTTTAAAAAAGCTCTTTTTGTAAATTCTCCCGCTTCGGCAAGTCTCGCTCCGTTTTTAAGCACCAATGTAAGTACATCCTTTGTGACACTCATACCTCCATGGCAGTTGATTTCAATGACATCTTCAGCAGTAAAAGAATGTGGTTCGCACATCTTGGAAACAAGAACTTCATCTATTATCTCATTTGTATCTTTATTTACAATATGACCGTAGTTTATGGTATTTTTAGGAACATCAAAAATAGAACCTTTTTTCATCTTAAAGACTCTATCACATACTTCAAATGCTTCACTTCCGCTGATCCTAATAATAGAAATACCACCATACCCCGATGGTGTTGCTATTGCAGCGATTGTATCTTCTTTAAACATTTTTTACTCCTAAAACAAATATTTCCTGAAATTTATAAATATTTCCCGATTAACTTTTAAATTATATCATAATGAATATTAAATTGCTATATTCTATTTAAAGAAAATGATTGTCAATATTTATAAAAGTTTGATATGCCTATACAATATTTTGAATATAACTATTCTATATATATTTTTAGGGCACTACGCCTACTTCGCAGATTCCGCGCCCTAAATTTCTTATAAAAATTATTACTTATTTTTATAATGTACTTTTATATAAATAAGAAGAATAAAGACATATTATATTATTATTAAATTGAGCATATAAAAAATAAAGTAAAGCTTAATGTAGTATATAAAAAACTTTAATTTAATCCAAAGTTCTTTAAAGTATAAAATTGTTTATTTTATGTGAAATCTCCTTACAAAAGGTATAATACCCGTTAAACAAATAAAAAAGACTGCCTAGCAGTCTTTATTTTTTACGTTTTCCTCTTTTTTTCTTGTTAGGCTTTGGTGCATACGCATATGCGGATTTACCTTTTTCTTTTCCTACATTGAGTCTTGATATCCTGTTTATTTCATCATTATCTTCATAATCTATAAACATAATCTGAGTTGCATTTAAAAATCCAGATTTAGGTTTATATTTTACACTAAGACCCTTTTGTTTTTTTCTTTGTTCTATTTCATAAGATTCCATTTTATCATATGTTAAAGCACCGGTCATCGTACGAACTCCCCATTCGTACATTCCTCTTCCGCCTAAGACACACATGAACAGCGAATATGTAGCAAAACCAAAATATACTCCAATCAAACCTATTAAATAGAAAAATATTGTTTCATTTAAAAAATGCATAAAATCCAAAATCAATATACCAGCAATTATCAAACCCAAATATAATAATTGCCATGCGAAATCGGTATTTTGAAGTCCTTTCGGTGCCGCATAAATCATTTCTCCGAGTTTTTTATTATTTTTAACAAACCCTCCGAGTTTAATCGCAAGCATTCCGAAATATCCAATCATGAATACTATCAAAAGTGCGGTCATTTGTACAGTCATTATTAATCTTCCTCCTTATTATCAAGTGTATAGTGATAAATATTTCTATTATCGAGCATTCTTACTCTGTTTGAAAATTCATTTTCATTTGTATTGTTAAACGCAGTCTCCATTTGATTCATTCTCGAATCCAAAATATCCAAGTAATGAAGTATTTCAGCTTCGGGTATCATAGGATATTTGGGAGAACCGAATTCCGGATGATAGTGATGTGACAGTATCATGTGCTTTAGAAGTGAAGGAACTTCACTATTTATACCAAGAGTTCTGCTTACATTGTCTATTTCGCATACACACTGAATTATATGTCCAAGTAACTGTCCGTCAGTACTATATGATTCAACAACGCCTATATCATTACACTGCATCTCTTCAGTTTTGCATATATCGTGTAATATCACCCCCGCAAATACCAAGTCCTTATTTAAAAACTTATATGTATCCGTCAGCTTCTTTGCATTTGTAAGCATTGTATATGTATGATACATAAGTCCGCTTTTCATTGCATGATGAAAAGATTTTGCGGCAGGATAGTTTTTGAATTTATCTTTGTACTTTTCCACCAATGTTTTAGTGATTATCTTTATATCTTCGTTTTTAATATTTTCTATCGTATCGATAATATCATCGTACATTTTATCTGAATTCAAAGGAGCTGTTTCAACAAGTTTAGACATATCTTCATCATTGAGATTTACTTTTTCTATACTCTCTATCTTTACCTGAGGATTTGAACCGAAACTGTCTACTTCCCCGCCAACTTTCACCGTATCGCCTGCTGAAAAAGCATCTTTCATAGTAGTATCCACATTCCATAATTTTGCCGGGATTTCTCCGCTTTTATCTTTAAGTATTATATCCAAATAATCTTTTCCCGTTCTTGTCTTCCTAAGCGTCACACTTTTTAATAGGAAATTATCTAAGACTTTATCGGAAACTTTAAGTTCATTAATCATTTTCTACCTCATAAAAATAAAATACAATAACAATATATATTCTACACTAAAGTTACAAAATATGCTATAATTGTTTTACTTTATTTTGGAGAAATTTTAATGAATAGATTTGAACTTGTAAATAACAACGATGATATCGGAGTAACAATAGTAGAGAATATGTTTATCAATCACTTCATGCCAATGGCAAGAGGTGATTATGTTAAAGTATACCTTTACGGACTTAAATGTACTCAAAACTCTATCGAAGATATGCCTTCAAACAGAAAAATAGCCAATACTTTGGGAATGAGTGAAGCCGATGTGGTAAAAGCATTTAGATACTGGCACGAAAAACAAGTGATTACATTTATGCATACGGATAAGAGAAATTATGTAATACAATACAAAAATATTTCCACAATGATATTTACTCCCGAAAAATTCAAAAAGAATGGTTCATACTCCGAAACCATAGAATATAATGCTAAAAAGCAAAATCTATTCGAAGACTTAAGTCAGGAATTTGAAGCTCCGATGGACGAAGGAGGGCTTGGAAGACCCATTTCTCATCAGGAGATGGAGATGTTTTCCGATTGGATGGAAGAATATTCTTTCAGTGCGGAAACTGTTAAATTAATAGTAAATACATGTCTTGTCAAAAGAAAAATAAAGCAAAGAAAGTACTGGAACGCAATCGCTATGGATTTTCATTCAAAGGGAATAAAAACATTTGATGAAGCTGCAATGGAATTTAACAAAAGTGATAAAAGGTATCAGGAATATCAGCAAATATTCAAATATCTGGGTCTTAATACAAGAGGTTCTTTTATTACAAAGCCGGAAGAAGCTTTGGTGGACAAATGGTTGGACGAGTACAAATTAAGTATGGAACAAATTTTAAAAGCCTGCGACGAAACGATCTCCACAAATCGTCCAAGCTTTAAATATGTGGATAAAATAATCTATAATATGTACATAAATACCGATAAAGATACAAAACCTAAACAAGATAAATACACAAAAATACAAAATAATACTAAAAAAGAAACTATTCAAAGTGACCTTGATTATGAATATTACAGCGAAGAAGATATTGAAAGAATGATGAGCGGAGAATGATCATGGAAGATAAAGAAACCAGTTTAAGTAATTTTAATAAAAAAAGAAAATCAAAAGAAAAAGAATTAAGTAATAAAATAGATAAAATGTGTAAAGATTATCCGTCGATAAAAGATATTATTGATGAAATAAACACTTATGGAATTTATGCATGTATGAATAATGTATCAAGTGAGATTTTTGAAAGAAAAAAATAAAAAGTTAAATAATAAACTAAAAAGGGAACTTAAAACATTAGGATTTAATGAAGATTATTTAAGCATTAAATACGACTGCGATAAATGTAAAGACAGCGGTTATGTAAATAATGAAATGTGTACATGCTTAAAAGGATATCTCAAAAAAAGAAAAAATAAAAACAGCATTTTATTCAGAGACGGAAATTTCGATAATTTTGATGAAAACTTATTTGACAATGACAAAAGCAAATATAAAATTACACCAAGAGAAAATATAATAAAAAACAAGGAACAATCTCTTAAATTTATTAATACATTCAAAGATGAAGAAAACACTCTAGGATTATTGATGTCGGGTAAAGCAGGCAGCGGAAAAACCTTTTTGGCAGCAGCTACGGGAAAAATACTGTTAAATAAAGGTTATAGTGTAATTTGCCTTACCGCAAAGGAATTCGAAGATATAATTAAAAGCTTTAACGATCCCGATTTGGAAAAAAAGAAAAAAGAAATATTGGATGTGGATCTTCTTATTTTAGATGACCTTGGAATCGAAACGCAAAGTGATTATGTAAATAACGAAATACTTAAATTAGTCGATTATAAAATGACTTACAATAAAAAAATGATAATCACAACCAATTTAACTTTAAATGAAATAAGAGAAAAATATAAATCAAGAATATATTCAAGAATAATCAGTAATTTTAATTTATTGAAATTTTTTGGTCCGGATTTAAGAGTTACTATCAAAATGATAAAAAATCAGTAAAATTTTACTGATTTTCCACCATTAAACTATTGACCGAAAATGCTTATAAATGATAAAATATATTTACATTTTAATAATTGAAAGGATGTTAGTATGGATTTTAAACAAGAATACGGACAAAAATCAGTTACCGCAGCAGAGGCGGTAAAAGCAGTAAAATCTGGAGATTGGATTGACTACGGATGGACAACTACCACTCCCGTAGCATTTGATAAGGAACTTGCAAAAATCATGCCAAACCTAAAAGACTTAAACATTAGGGGCGGTATTTTAATGTGGGAACCTGAAATTTTTAAATTAGAAAACGCAAAAGACCACTTTACTTGGAACTCATGGCACATGGGAGGCATAGAAAGAAAA
Organism: Anaerofustis stercorihominis DSM 17244; assembly: GCF_000154825.1. NCBI lineage: Bacteria > Bacillati > Bacillota > Clostridia > Eubacteriales > Eubacteriaceae > Anaerofustis > Anaerofustis stercorihominis. The sequence continues at coordinate 125,159 of NZ_DS560018.1, forward strand.
GCTATAGCCAAAGGATTTGCATTTTATGCACCTATCCGTTACTCAGAACTTCCAAGATATTACAGAGACGGAAACACACCGGGAGCAGATATTGCGGTTATGCAAGTTGCACCGATGGATAATCATGGATATTTCAGTTTCGGTCCAAGTGCTTCACATTTAATGGCAGCATGTGAAAATGCAAAAAAAGTTATTGTTGAAGTGAATGAAAACGTACCTAGATGTCTCGGCGGTTATGAAGAAGCAATTCATATTTCAAAAGTCGACATGATAATTGAAGGAGATAATCCCCCAATGGCAGAAATGGGCGGCGGCGGAGCTGCAACGGAAGTTGATAAAACAGTTGCTGAACTGATCGTTGAAGAAATACCAAACGGAGCTTGTTTACAGCTTGGTATTGGCGGTATGCCGAATGCGGTAGGTTCTTTGATTGCTGAATCTGATTTAAAAGATTTAGGTGTTCATACGGAAATGTTTGTAGACGGTTTTGTTGACATAGCCAATGCAGGTAAAATCAACGGCTCTAAGAAAAATTTAAACAGATTCCGTCAAACATATGCTTTCGGTGCGGGAACTAAAAAATTATATGATTACTTAGACAACAACCCTGAATGTATGTCTGCGCCTGTTGATTATACGAACGATGTAAGAATTATCTCCGCACATGATAATTTCATATCTATAAATAACGCTGTAGATATCGATTTATTCGGACAGGTTAGCTCAGAAACATCAGGAACAAAACAAATAAGCGGTGCGGGCGGACAGCTTGACTTCGTTCTCGGTGCTTATCTGTCAAAAGGCGGAAAGAGCTTTATCTGTTTATCTTCAACATTTAAAAATAAACAAGGCGAACTAAAATCTCGTATTCTTCCTACACTGCATCCGGGTTCGGTAGTTACGGATACCAGAGCAAATACTCACTATGTAGTAACAGAGTACGGTAAAGTCAACTTAAAAGGACTTTCTACATGGCAAAAAGCGGAAGCACTTATAAGTATTGCACATCCTAACTTTAGAGATGAGCTTATAAAAGATGCTGAAAATATGAATATTTGGAGGAGATCAAATAAATAATATGGGAAAAGAAAGATTTATAAAAGTTTACAGTGAAGGTACACTAAACGTAACTCAAATATTTGTAGATAAAGTAACAGGTGTCAATTATATGTTTCATTGTAGCGGAAATGCAGGAGGATTAACACCATTACTTAATAAATCAGGACAACCTATGATTACACCTATTAGTGATTATGAATAAAAAAGAACCCATATGGGTTCTTTTTTATTCATTTTCTTCTTCCTTTAATTTAAGATAAACTTTATAGTAAACATCTTTTAAAACAAGCATTGCATCTTCCAAAGAATAATTATACTTTTTCATCGCTTCTTTAATCAAATTACCAAAGATATCAAAATAATAATCCATATCTATCTCTTTATCATATTTATTTAAAATAGGATAAAGCTTTGACCAGTCTACTTCATATCCATTGGATGTCTGCTTCATTTCAGGTATTTTCGTTTCCTCTACCTCATCTTTTAATAAATAATCTATACTGACATTTAAAGTATCGGCTAAAAGCTTAAGTTTACCTGCTTCTGGATAAGCAATATCCGATTCCCATTTGGAAATGGTCTGCCTTGAAACATCAAGTACCTCCGCCAGCTGATCTTGTGTCAAACTAATATTTTTCCTGGCTTTTGCTATTTTTTCTCCTGTTTTCATTTTAACACCTCCGTTATTATTCAATTATAACATTCTTACAATTTATTTGAACCAACTTGACGTTTCTAAATGCAACTTACAGGTGCTTTATACAAGAATAAAAACAAAATACAATTTAAATTAAGCTGATATGGTATAAAAATTTATTTCTAAGAATTGATTTTAATACGTTCAAGTCCCTTTTTAACGGAGGGAACGGATATGATAATAACCGTCAACAAGGCTTCCGCAGCAATATAAATACCATTATATACCAATGAATAAGGAAGAGCCGCCCACCCTTGCCAAGCATATTCAGAAAAGAAAATCCATCCCGAAATTACCGCAAACACATATCGTCCGAATACACCGAGTAGATAACCCTTGAGTAATCCATTTTTTGCTTTATAAAATAATCCAGACAATCCGAGAGCAGAAAAAGCAAATATATAATCTACAATTACCTGAAGAGGATATACTATAAAAGGCTGAGTTATGAGCTGTAAAATACCGTACGCACATCCTGTGATAATACCGGTAGAAGGTCCGTAAAAATATCCCGCAAGGCAAACAAATAACATACTGCACAAAGTAATAGTCCCGCCGAAAGGAAACTCGTATACTTTTAAGAATGAAGCTACTGTTCCCAAAGCCACTATCATTGCACAAAATACAAGTTGCTTAGTATTTGCTGATTTCTTTTCTCTTTTATTTGATAAAAATACCGCTGAAGATAAAACAGCTATGAATAAAACCGTCAACGCTATGTATCCGGCAGTCTTAAGAACATATCCATTATCTGTAGACATTATGAAAAATGACATAAAAAATCCTCCTTATTTTATATAAACAGGAGGGGTTTAACGAAATCTTCAGCTTCCTTACGCCGGTATGATCCGGATCAAGTAGTAAGGGTGAACAAATTGTTTTCTCAGCCTTACGGCTCCCCTAGCTTGTTTATTTAATTACTCTGATACTCTAACATTTAATAAAATAAAAGTCAAATAAGATTAATGGCTATTTATCTTTAAAATCCCACCACTTTTTATTTTCTCTGTCTTCCCCGCCGTTCGCATAATAAACGGCACATCTGTATACGTATAGCTGACATCTGTCGATATCAACACCTTGTCGTTCACAGTCTCTTAAATATATTTCTTCCGGGTCCGCACCTTTTAATGAGCTTATCGTGGTATAACCAAGTGATATTAAATCTTTTTCCGTTTCAACTCCAACACCCGGTATTTTTCTAAGTTCACTCATATACTTACCCATCACCTTTTAAAGAATTTATTACTTCGATATTCTTACTTTTTATTTTATTTATAATATTATCATAATTGGGATCGATAGCATTTTTTACAATTTTCACATTATATCCTCTATTCTTTGCTCCGATAGCTGTTTTTAATACACAAGCCCTTGCATCTTGACCGACGATATAAATATCGCCTATATCATTATCATGAAGAAAAGAAGATAACTCCTTATTTGAAAATGCATCTTGATTATGTTTGATAAATATATTATTGCTCTTTATATTTAAATTATCAGTAAATTCTGAACCCACCTGCCCTTTGAGAAATCCACCGCCCATTGTAAACAAAGAAAACAGTATGTCATAATATTCAAATACATTTTTAATATAAACGATATTATAATCCAAGTCCTTTGCCAGCCTGATTTCCTTATTGACTTTCTTTATTAAATCATTTTTATTTTGAGAATTACACTTTTGTAAATCCAAAACAAGTAAGGCACTTTGTTTTCCGATTAAAGAAGTATCCTTACTTTTCGTAGGCATAATAAAAACCATTAACCTTAAAAGTAAATATATTATAAACACCCAAGTAAGCCATACCGGTGCATATACTAAAATGATTAAGAATACACATAAAGAAATAAGTTTTATAAGCATATATTTATCCATTTTTTATCCCCCAATAACAAACTAAACATATTATATCACAATAAAATAAAAAAGCCGATACTCTCAGCTTTATATTATAATTTAATATTCTCTAATTCATATTTACTTTTAATAATATAAGTTTTTTTATTCTTATCTATAAAACTTATATCCGCACAAGCAGAATTGCAACCGCATATGATTAAACAAATTTCAACATCATTATCATAATCATATGTAAACTCAATATCTTTATATTTACTTTTAAAATTATCTACTTCTTTTACTCTGTCATACCTAGGATTACATCCGCCGCAATATTTTATAAATACTTTCATAAATAACCTTAATGTTTTAAAATCTTTTTAGCAAAATCCAACAGTTCTTCACTTACTTCTTCAATTAAGATAACATCTTTTACTTCGGGGATTTCTTCCATAACACTGATTTTAATTAAATCTTCATTGGTAGTTCTTGCAGCGGGACACCCCGAACACTTCCCTATTAATTTAATTCTAAGTATATTATCCTCATAACTCTTTATTACTACATCTCCCCCGTGACTGTTCAGAGAAGGTCTGACTTTTTCATTAAGTACTTTTTCTATTTTTTCTATCATCATACTGCCTCCGTGATAATATAACCACATTATATAGTCATATTGAAATAATATCAAGTGAAAAATATAAAAACATCATTATGACTTTTATTACCAATATTATAACAAAAATATAGTTGCATTATTGCAACAACAGAGGTAAAATGAAACAGAGGTAAAAAAATGAAAAAGAACGATACAAATAACTTTGGTATTTTTAACAATTTACAGGAAGCAAACGATAGATTAGATGCTATTATAGAAAATTCATTTGACGGTATATATATAACTGACGGAAACGCAAATACAATAAAAGCGAATAAATCTTATGAAATGATAACAGGACTTAAAAAAGAAGAAGTCATCGGCAAAAATATGCTGGATTTAGTAAAAAATAATGTTATTTCCGTATCAGGATCATTACTTGCTATGCAAAAAAAGAAACCTATTACGCTTCAGCAGGAATTTAAAACAGGGAAAAAAGCCTTGATAACAAGCTCTCCGGTCATAGATGACAATGGAAATATTATCATGGTAGTAACAAATGTAAGAGACTTGACTGAAATATATAATTTAAAAGAAGAAATAGGAAGAAAACAAATAATAGATACGAATAAAGAACATAAATTAAGTCCGATAAATAATAATCCGACTATTGTAGATGATATAATCTGTGTCGATAAAAAATCCATAGAAGCACTAAATATTGCGGATAAAGTGGCAGGACTTGATACAACGGTAATGTTACTTGGAGAAACGGGAGTAGGAAAAGAACTGTTTGCAAACCATATATATAAAAACAGCAACAGAAAAGATAAGCCCTTCATAAAAATAAACTGCGGAGCAATATCTCCAAATCTTGTTGAAAGTGAACTTTTCGGCTACGAAAAAGGTTCTTTTACGGGAGCAAATAAAAACGGGAAAGCCGGATTATTCGAAGTTGCGGATAAAGGGACTATATTTTTAGATGAAATCGGTGAACTTCCTCTTGATATGCAAGTAAAATTATTAAGAGTTTTACAGGAACAGGAAATTGAAAGGATAGGAGGAACAAAACCAATAAAAATAGATGTGAGGATCATTGCTGCAACAAATGCAGATATGGAAGATATGGTCGAAAATAAATTATTTAGAAAAGATCTTTATTACAGGCTTATGGTATTTCCTATCTATATACCTTCTCTAAGAGAAAGAAAAGAAGACATAATCCCTCTAACAAACTTATTTATAAATAATTTTAATGATAAGTACGGATTTAATAAAAAGTTCAGCGAAAGTGCATTAAGTAAATTAAAAAATTATGATTGGCCGGGAAATATCAGAGAACTTAGAAATATTGTGGAAAGAGGTCTTATTATAAGTAATACCGAAAGAGTAAATTCAAAAGATTTACCTTTAAACATCAACCCTAAAAATAACCCTTATGGAGACATTGAACTTAAGGAAACCAATGATTTAAAAAAATTGGTTGAAAGTATAGAGCTTAAATATATAAATGAAGCATATAAAAAATATAAGAACGTAAGAGATGCAGCGGCAAGCTTAAATATGGATCCGTCTACTTTTGTTAGGAAAAGAAAGAGATATACAAAAAAATAGAAGATTTTTTCTATGGATCAATCTTAAGAGTCTTGACTAAAAATCAAGACTCTTATTTTATTAAAATTTATAAATGTATGACTAAAAGAAAGCTTCATGTAAATTGAACAAATTTTATTTAATTAATATTTCTTATAATAAATATTTTTATAAATAAAATGTTAACAGATTTTAGACAGAAAACCAGAACAAGCAGGTTTAAGTAAAAAATACTTATAAATTTTAAGTCGTTTATAAATAACAAATATCATGTAAGCAAATCTGCTCATATTGGCTTCTGCGATTCGCACGATCATATATTCTTTAGAAATTTTTAATAATATAAGCCAATTTGCTTTATCAAGATTTACGAACCGAACAAATAAATCCCGGTATTCATTAACGTTCTGCCTTAAAAATATCAGGATTTAATGAATAAACCCCTTATAAGTGAATCACTCTGTCACAGAAATCTTTATAAAACTCCTCTTCGTGAGAGACCAATATCACGCTTCCTCTGAAGAGGCGCAGTGCTTTTTTGAGTGCTTCTTTTGCGTTTTTGTCGAGATGATTGGTCGGTTCGTCCATTATAAGGAAATTGCAGGGGCTAAGTGTAAGAAGACACATTTTTATTTTTGCCTGTTCTCCGCCGCTAAGGGAAGATATTTTCTGATTTGAATGTTTGAAATTCACTCCGCACCTTGAAAGGTGACGTCTGACTTCTTTTTCCGAAAGCTTTGTGAAGCTATCGGAAACTATTTCGATCGGGGTCATTTTACCGTCTTCCCAAATTAGGTCCTGTTCGTAGTATCCTATTATGACCTGAGGAGAAAATTCAAATGAGCCGCCGAGTTTTTCCATATTTCCCGTAAGGGTCTTTAATAAGGTGGATTTACCTATGCCGTTAAATCCTGTTATAACGACTTTTTCTCCTCCCTTAATGGATAAGATGATATCCCTTAAGACAGGGTAGTCATATCCCACTTTAAGGCGGTTTACTTTAAGCTGTTCCGTGTTATTCAGTACAAGGCTCTTAAAGTCGAAGACGGGCTTTATTTCTCTTGTATCCAAGGCTTCCATTTTATCCATCCTCTCCAGCTGTTTACGTCTGCCCTTAGCCATCCTTGTCTTTCTTCCCGCAATGTTCCTTCTTATGAATTCCTCTGTCTTTTTGATTTCTCTTTGCTGAGCGTTGTATTTTCTGATGTAGTCCTCTCTGAGCATTTCTTTCTTTTTGAGGAACTCACTGTAAGTCCCGTAGTATTTATTGATTTTACCGTTATCTATATCGCATATCCTGTTGGATATGTTTTCCAAAAAGGTATGGTCGTGAGAGACTACCATAAATGCGTTGTCTGAATTTTTAAGGTATTCGCTAAGCCATGCTACGTGCTCTTTGTCAAGAAAGTTGGTGGGTTCGTCCAAAATGAGGACGTCCGGCTTTTGAAGAAGTAGTTTTGAAAGGATGACTTTAGCCCTTTGACCTCCGCTCAAACGGACTACTTTTCTGTCAAGACCTATTGCATCAAGCCCAAGCCCGGTGGAAATCTGTTTGATTTTCGTATCTATTTCGTAAAAACCTTCCATTTCCAGCCTTTCCTGATATTTACCTGCCTTGTCAAGTGCCGTTAAGTCACCCTCTGCGGATTTGATGTAAAGTTCGTTCATTTTCTCTTCGGTGGTGTATAATTCCATGAATGAAGATTTCAGGAAGTCTTCTATGGTGATTTCATCGTCTATTTTGGCGTACTGATCAAGATATCCGACTTTTATCTTTTTGTCCCATACTACCCTTCCTTCGTCGGGAACGGTAAGTCCCGTACATATTTTTATAAAGGTGCTTTTCCCCGCACCGTTCTGACCTACTATCCCAATATGTTCGCCCTTATTTAGCGTCATATCCGCATCCTTGAATAAGACCGTATCCGAATATGAATGAAAAAGATTTTTAATATATAATAAACTCATTTTGTTTTCCTCGCTGATTTATATTTATTTAATCTCACCTTCTTCAATGAATAAAACAATCAAATAAAAAAGAAGGCGGTATCTGCCTTCTTGAAAAATAGAAGGCTACGGACCGTAACGCTGTCCATAGCCTAAATTTTTATCGGGAAGAAAGTAAGAAAATAAATACCTTTAAAGGTTTATTTTAAAACTTTATTTACATTCCCGATGAATATTTTATGCTCTGCACAACGTTCATCGTTTCATTTGCACAGAGCCGAGTTTTCTAACGATTTTGTCTGTTTTGTAAAAGTTCATGACCGTCTCCTTTTTTCTAAGCTCATAATATCAGAGCTTATGGGTTTTGTCAAATGGGGAATATTAGAGACGCCTATGGTTCATAACTTGAGAAAGATTTGAAACAATCAAATTTATAATAATTATAAAAAGCACCCTATTGGGTGCTTCGATCCTGATCATTCAACTGCGGCAATGACTTCGACTTCAACGAGGACGTCTTTTGGAAGTCTTGATACTTCAACACACGACCTTGCAGGTTTGGAAACGAAGTATTTTTCATAAACTCCGTTAAAATCCGCAAAATCTTCAATATCGCTTAAAAAGCATGTAGTCTTTATTACTTTATCAAAACCGCTTCCCGCTTCTTTTAATATCTGTTCTATATTTTGGCATACTCTCTTTGCCTGTACTTTTATATCACCTTCGATTATTTCTCCGCTTTCGGGGATTATCGGTATCTGTCCCGACGCATATAACATACCCTTTATGATTATTCCCTGTGAATAAGGCCCTATTGCCTGAGGTGCTTTTTTTGTTGATACTATTTTCATATTATCTCTTCCTTTCAATCAAACTGTTTTTATTATATCATATTTTTTCCTTTTTGATATACAGCCTATCATATAAACTCCCAAAATCAAATAAAAACACCTTGACCGTATCCGATAAAAAAACATTATTCCCATTTAAATTTACTGTTTTTTAGTTCCTTTTTGATTTTATATACCGTTAAAATCATCACTTATCAAGTAATAACTTCTTAAATCTATCTTAAAATACATACCGCTAAAAATCAAATACATCAAAAGTATAATTAAAATGATATATTTATTTTATACCCCGCATATATATCCAATCAAATAAATATCCCTACCCCTCATACCCTATCATCATTTCATCAATTTCATCTTCACAGTCTTTCATTGCTTCCAAAGTATCTTTAAGTAAATCATTAAGTTCCATTCCAAGCATTTCCGCTCCCCTTTTGATTATGTCCCTGTCGCACCCAGCCGCAAACCCTTTGCTTTTGAATTTCTTTTTAAGGCTCTTAAGCTCCATATCTTTCGTGCTCTTCGACGGTCTCATCAATGCCGCCGCATTTATAAGTCCCGTAAGTTCATCGACTGCAAAAAGCACCTTCTCCATTTCATGCTCGGGCTTTATATCTGAACATATCCCATAACCGTGAGAGCATACCGAACGTATGACGCTTTCGTTCACTCCGCCCTCTTTCAGCAGATCTACTGCCTTTTTACAGTGTTCATCGGGATAAAGCTCAAAGTCTATATCGTGAAGGAGACCGACTATTCCCCAGTACTCTCTCTCACCCTCATACCCCAGCTTATTTGCATACCACATCAAAACCTTTTCCAACGTTATTGCATGTCTTATATGAAAAGCCTCTTTGTTATATTTCTTAAATAGCTCAAATGCTTCGTCTCTTGTAATATCAGTTTTCATTTCTCCTCCTAAAACCTAATTTATATTTGTAATCATAAAATAAATTATGAACCTAAAAACCCTCTTTGTCAATACAGTTAAGGGACTCAGTTCCCTATGGCCCCTGTGAAGTTTTTTTTATGAAGAAAAAAAACAACTTAATAAAACTCGCAAATCTTGCTGATGCAAATCCCCTGCACAACAAACTAAAAAATCCTGTAGTTTAATATTCCAAAGTATATCCGGATTAAAAATCCGTCCCGTTTTTCAAATGGGAAAAAAGTCAAATCCTTTCACTTCGTAGTGCCTAAGCCCTCGTGGGAGTGATATTAAACTTACCTAAGTTATTCACCCGCATATTACCCAAAAGAGTCATTAACTTTAACAAACGATAAACCTTTTATGTGAAAGGTTGGGATAGCGGTCATTTCAAAATTCGAATAAGATTTCAACTGATTTATACTTCAAAAAAACAAACATATTTTTATCTATAAAATATGTTCGGTCAATAGAGGAATAAACAACATGAACAATTTCGCTTTATAGATATTTGTGGATTATCGATTAATATCGCCCGCGTTCCTTAGAAGAGAAGCTATCCCACACATTTTTATATTTTGCGGCAGTATAACAGTCTTTTCAATAATCCCTAATAAGGCTTTTACTGATTAATATCTCGAAGAAACAAATATTTTTATTTATAAAATACGTCCGTTCCTTAGACTTATAGCAAATTCAAGCGTATTTTTTATAATATTTACAAGATACTTTTAATTTCTTCCCGCAATTTCTCTAAACGACCACTGCTTTAGTGGAAATATAAAAATTGATGTCATTACTTATCTTTTAATCCCCCAATTAAATATATCTAAAAACCTTCGGCTTTTCCTCTATAAATAAAACTTTTACACTCTATTAAAGGTAATAAAATATAAAATCTTTATTTATTGGGTCGGGGTAGCGGTCGTTTCAAAAATCTCGGGAAGAGATTTTTAGAAAATCCGACCGCGTTAAAAGATTCCGCGGCGATTGAGCGGAAGCCTTTTTTCCCCATTTTTGTGGCTTCGGACAAAAATGGGTCGCCCTTTAGGGCGAAACTATTATACCTTCATTTGTAAAATAGATGTAAAACTTTAGTAAAGACTAACCAAAGTATATTGTATAAAAAATGTAAAAAAATATAATGATAGTAAGAAAGGAAGTATATATAAGGAGACAGAAAAATGAAAAGGAACAATATAATCATAGGTGCGGTTTGTATGCTGATAGCTGTTTACTTTCTTTTCTCTATGATACCGTCTCTTGCCCTTACCGACATTATATATTCTTCATACGAAAATAAAGGCAAAACAAACTCTTACGATATATCCCTGACTACAGAAACTCCCCCTTCAAATATGTTAACGGCAGAAAATAAGGAAAAGAACAAAGGGAAAGATATCAACAGAGAATTCAAATTGTCGGATATAAAAGTAATTCACAGCTTTATCGGTGCAAACTGTTACTTTGAACGAGAGTTTACCGATTACGTAAGTGTTGGAGGAAAGAAACTGGTATACGACACTTTCAAAACCAAAGAAAGTGCAAAGATGAAGTACAGTTTTAAAGAAGGCAGATGGACGATAACAGACCATCGTCTGATGACTGATGAAACTAGCGGGACGGCAGTAAATCTATAAATAAAAAGGACGCATTAAGCGTCCTTTTATTTTACCTTGACATTTTTTATCTTGCTCCAATCTCCGTAATATACCTTGCTTCCCACATCTATCCTTCCCCTTACTCTGAATGAATAGATCTTATTCTTTTTAAGCTTCTTAATGGTATATTTCAAATCCTCGGTCGTCACATATTTGTAATAGGTGTTGCTGTCCTTTACTTTATAAGCCACATGATATTTTAAAACTCCGGAACTCTTTTGAGATTTTATCGTAAGCGTCACGGATTTCGACTTGGTCGAAGCCTTTGAAATAGTCCCTTTCTTAGGCTTTATTATAAATCCTTTTTTAACGCTTCCCGCATAAGTATTTATCCCGGTAATCGTAACATAAGCCTTTCCCGCTTTTAGATTGTCACGATAGCTCAATTTATAGTCCTTATTCAGCTTAAGTGTCTTTTTACCTATCTTTATCACAGGCTTTTGACCTATCTTCTTTCCGGTATACACTTTCGTTTTGATACCGCTTATCTTAGCCGACGCTATATTCGGCTTTACGCTGATTTTTGCTATTTTACCGGTAATATTTCCCAGGTAATTTTGTACTTTTACAAAGTAATATGTCGTACCTTCTTTATTCGTGGAAGGTTTATAAGAAGCAGAAACAGCCCCTTTTATTGCTTTTGCACCGCTAAGTGAATTCTTGGTATTGCTGTACCACTGATATTTCAAATCCCCGCCTGTGGCTTTTACGCTCAAAGCCTTGGCAGACTGATTTTTGTAATAAGTGCTTGATACTGCATTTACCGTGATTACAGGCTTCGTACATATCACAAACTTATATCCGTTTTCTTTTGCATAGCTTTCGGCGTACGAACCCGACGAGGAATAGATGGTAAAGCTTGAGGATTTATTTCCGAAGACATTTTCCCCAATGACTTTTACGCTTGAAGGGATATATATACCGTTTAGTTTGGTGCAGTCGAAGAATGCATAATCTTCGATTTCTCTTACGGAAGACGGAAGTACCACACCGCTCAAACTCGAACATTTATAAAATGCCTCTCTGCCTATCTTCGTTATCCTCCTGCTTCCCACAGATTCCACATTCACGTTCATCGGCAGATCCCCCTTTGAAGTAAAGCTTCCCTTTATTCCTTTTACCGTCACATCACCGCTATATATGTCATAAAGATAAGTAACTTTTCCTCCGCTTAAAGATACTTCTTCGATATCAGATAAGATGTCCACTCTCGAAACTTTAAACGCCCTTATGCCGTTTTTGTTCATGAGCATATAATAAACGTTATGTTTACCCACATCTCTGAATTTCATTATATCCAATGAGTAATCCTTCGGATCGGTGCTCGCCTTATTCGAATATATAACGCTGTATCCATTCGGAAGTTCACCTTCATCAAGACCGAAAACGCTTCCGTTATATGTATCCGTAGAAATACTCATAACAGGGAGCTTACCCATATCGTTAAGGCTAAGTCCCTCTTTATTTATTCCCGTTAAGTCAGCCTTTTTTATCATAACTATCCCATCGGAAGATATATCGAATATGGTCTTTAAATCATTATCGCTTTCTTCGATATTTACCACATCTTTAGAAGCGGTCAAAGTCCCGTCCAGATCCAGTCTCTCATTTATATAGACTTTTCCCTCTGCATTAAGGCTTACCCCCTCGTCTATCTTCATTCCCGCATATAACTTCCAGATGCTGTCTTTATTTACATTGTAAGATTTCTTATTTTCACTGCTGTTTAAAGGTATGTCTTTCAATGAGAATACCGTTCCCGAAGCATTGATATTTACATTTTTCGCCTTGTCTATATAAGGTCCGAAAACAGGGTCGTAAACCTTAGCTCCCTTTTCGATATTCACATTTATATTATTCCTTATGACCGCGTCACCGTTAGGAGGATAGTCGGAACCTACGTACAATGTTTTTACATTGCAGGTCTTTGACATATCAAAATCAACGTCGTCATAAAATCCTCTCCATAGGAAAGCGACTTCTTCACTGCAGTAAACATTATCCGAAAAATCCACATCGATTTTCTTCGTATATCCGTTTTGAGAACCTATATTGACTCCGGTGTTAAAGTTTGCATTTTTGACTTCTCCTTTAATATTTCCTACGCTTGTGTATCCTCCGCTTCCGAATACCACCAAGTTTTCAAAGGTCGGTCCGTCTATATTTATATCTATATTATCGAAATTACCTATCTTGGAAATCTCGTCTTTTGCCCCCGATGAGGAGATAAAATATACTTTTCCCTTCTCTTCTTTCATCCCGCTGTAATAGTCGACGGTTCCCCCTTGTCCGCCGCCGTAAACATATCCGCCGAAGGTTATATTACCCCTTAGGTTCAAACTTCCCTTTTTAAAGAAGTTGTATTCGCCGTTTGCAAGTATACATTCTCCGCTGACGTTCATCATAGAAGATTTTGTATTTACTACGTTTACTGCGGAATTATTGATTACATTTACGTACTTCATTCCTCCGTATATCTTAGCTACGTCCGTATTGGTAACATTAACGCTCATATTGTTTATATCAGCATGATCGCTTGCTCCGTAAATCTCCGCATTTTCCATTCCCGTACAGTTATTTACGTTTACGGATAGATTTCCTCCCACATACTGAGATTTATTATTTGAATTGGTTTGATTGTAAATCCCGTATATCTTAGGATAATTGGTAGGCTTCATTGCACAGCCTAAGAAATTCAGCGTAAGGTCGCCTTTAACGATGCCTCCGTTATATATCCCGTACTGACCGTTTGTAAGTACCCCCGCATACCTAACGTCGACATTAACGCTCTTTGCGGTTATTTCTCTGTTTTCTCCCTGTCCCTGAATTGCATAAACCGAGCCTATCTGTCCTCCGCTTACTTTTATATTAATGTTGCCCACACTAAGGGGTCCTTTATCTTTATCCGCATACTGTATCCATGCGCCTCTAAGCTCGGAAGAAACCGTTCCGCCCAATATGTTTATATCTACATCCGCATCGTTTCCCGTGGAATTAAGCCCTACTATCTTGCTTACCGTACCGCTGTACATACAAACCGACGCTTTTTTCACGCTGTGATTTTTATCGTCTCCGTAAACGGTAAGATTGTTTCTATCATATGTTATGCTGTCGTTTCCGTCATTGTAGTATATGCTTACTCCGGTGTCGGAACCGGCTTTCTGCCTTATAGTTATATCGTTGCCGTTGGCATACAAACTGCTTCCCGAAATTTCCGGAACCGATTTCCCGTCGTCTTTTACGACGCTCACTTCGCATGAAGCTTATTTACTATCGTTATCTATATTGCTGAGAGCACAGACAGTCACCTTCGCGGTCCCTTCTTTTAGCCCTAGTACATTGCCGTCGCTGTCCACACCTACGATATTTTCATCAGAACTTTCGAATGATACACTGTAATCTGCCCCTTGATTTGCGTCTACAGTGTATTCAAGCTTTTCACTTCCCCCCTCTTTTAGGGTGAGTTTATTTTTATTTAGCTTTATAGAATTTATATCCGTAGATTTTATATTCAAATTTTCATCTACGTAATATCCGCCTACATCGGGATTTTGCAGGTTCGCTATTTCTATCTTGCCCGCAAAATCAGGATTTCCGCTTCCCCAGTAATTATCGCTCAATTTAATACTGTCGGGGTCTTTTATACTACCCGCTTTTATATAATCCCCCTCCCCTGTAAGCAATGAAGAATTTAAGATATATATTTCGTTGTTCTTTCCGTTTAGCATTATAAGATGTTCTTTTCCCGCGTCCGGAGCATTTGCGTCCACCGCTTTTACGGTGCTATCGCTTACGGTTATCTTGACATTATCGGCGGCAGCCGTATCTCCCCCGTCTTTATCGAACTTAGAACATATTACTCCGAAATCTTTCCCGTCGGCATTTTTTATCCCCGTAAGGACGCTGCCGTTTTTAACGTTTATCACCGTATTCTTGGCTGCGATTTTTCCCGAACCGTCTGAAGCAGACAGAACGACTGCCCCATAGCCTTTGATATTCGATTTATCCAAGGTAAGAGTATTGTTGGTATCAAAAAGGCTTACCGCATGGTATTTTTTTGATGATATATCACAATTTTTTATGTTTACGTCATTGTAGCCTTTCATCACCGCCACCGCACATGAAAAAGTATCGTCGGCACTTATACTGCACTTATTCAAATTCAAAGCGGAATGGTCGGCTTCAAAAGTTATCCCATGAGAACCGTCCCCGATACTCCTAATCTCACAATTTTCCATATTAAGAGTGATATCTTTGAGATTACCAATAAAGACCGTATCTATGCCTTTATCTCCCGCTTTTGTGTCAAAGCGGAATTTTTTATATCAACAGTTATACCGTCATTATCCGAAATGATTATGACTCCTCTGTCCTCTTCATTGCTGCTTTCGTATTCAAAATCCACACCATCTATGGTGACGCTCTCGCTTATAAATGCTCTTCCCTTAACTTTTGCGTTCACTTCTCCGCTTCCCTTAAGCGTGATGTTTTTATCTAAGGTTATGGTTTCTGCGTAGGTTTCTTCGGGTATTGATATTGTATCCCCTCTGTTCGCCGCATTTACCGCTTCGGATATGGTATAAAAATCCCCGTTTTGAGAAGATACCTTTATTCCCTGAGCTTTTTTAAGCGGAGCATTTTTACTGTCGTATACAAACTGAGGTACATTTTTCCCCGCTCCGCCGTTGCTTGTTATTCTGTCGTAGCTTAAGGTCTTGTTCGTATCGTCATAATCGAATGATATATTGTCCGTATATGTATATATCTTTAAGCTTGTAAGGCTAAGCTTGTTTTCTTTTATCAAAAATTCAAGGTCTATATGATTGTTATCCGCCTGAGTACCGTCAATGACTGCCCTTCCGTCATTATTTATCACTATTTTGTTGCCTTTGTCATCTTTATATGTACCCGCATATTTAGTATAATCAACGCTCTTCGAACTTTCTTCTCCCACATCTATGGCAGCAGACATGATAAACCCGGTAAAACTCTTAGAATCCACCAGCCTTATGTTGTCATAGGAATCCCTGTTTTGATTTAGATATTCAACAGGTATGGAAAACGTATTGGACGTATGTTCCACAACGAATACTCCCATAGCATTTTGAAAGCTTATTTCAATATTCGAGAAATCGGTCACTTCGCATAGCTCATTACTGTAATTAAGCCCCGCATACTTTTCTATTTCAAAGTTTATTATTTTCTTTGAAGTATCCAAAGTAATCTTGCCTTTATCGAAATATCCACTTCCACCTGCCATGGTCAAAGAAGAAGCACTGCTTTTATCCTCGTCGTACCAATATTTTAAAACGACTTTTGCACTCTGAGAAACATCCGCCGTACTTTTTATATTTTTTTGTTTTTTAACGCTCTTTTCTTCACCGCTCTTCTCTTCCGTGACATTCTTATCTGCCTCTTCCGATTTCATATCGGCTTTCTCTTCTTCTTTTGAGCCTTCATTTTCCGAAGTCACATTTTCTTGTTGTGATACCTCGGTATTATTTTTCAAGTCATTTATGTTCCCGCCGATATTTTCCTCAGCAAAAATAGGCGTCGTATAGCCTATCATCAGGAAAAAACACAAAAATAAAGATAATGATTTTTTTACACCTTTCATAAAAATACCTCCCCCGCTGGTATATGGTTACAATTTTATATTAAAACGACATTATATATATAATTATATAACTATTATACATTTATTGCAAACATTATCTATATCCATATATTACCTTTTTTGACTCTATCTGCCATGTTAATATTTTATTTTTATTTGTTTACTTTTTTTATTTACATCTTTTAAATCAAATATATAAATAATACCGTCTTTAGATATTTGATAAGAAGGATACGTATATTTAGATGCAAGTAAAAAATACAAAAGATATTTTTATAATAAACAAAACCAAAGCTTTTATATATCAGATTTCCTTTAAAATATAAAAACCAAATACTTTTGACATTTCCTTACAGGGATATTAAAATTGAATAAAATACATGCTACCCCTTGATTAAAAAAATCATGAAAGAAAGGGAAAACAATGAGTGAGATACTTAAACTTACAAACGGTAAGAAATTCGAAAAATAGCAGAGCGTAAACTGTTTTTTGGTGACAACGGTTGGCTGTTATTTAACAAGTCAGGATAGCACAAAACCATAAAAGCCTTTGAAGCAGAAAGGATAGTACAAGGAAAAAACAATGAGTGAGATACTTAAATTTTCAAACAGAGAAGAATTCAGGAAATGGCTGAGCATCAACCATATGTCGGATATGGGAGTTTGGCTGTTATTCGGTAAATCGGGCGATCCCAAAACCATAAAAGCCTTTGAGGCACTGGAGGAAGCCCTTTGCTGGGGGTGGATAGACTCACAGATGAAAAGCATAGACAAAAAGACCTATAAAAAATATTTTTCTCGCAGAAGAGAAAAAAGCAAGTGGTCGGAAAAGAATAAAAAGCTTACGGAAAAACTCGAAAAACAAGGACTGATGACCGACTATGGAAGAAAGAAAATAGAAGAAGCAAAGAAAAACGGACAGTGGGAAGCTAAGAAAGCTCCGTCTATTACCGAGGAAGAGATAGAATTCCTTTCTTCTCTATTAAAAGACCACGAAACCGCATATATAAATTTTATGAACATGTCAAAGTCCGTAAAGAAAACATACACCCGTGCATATCTCGATGCAAAAACAGATATGGGAAAAGAAAAAAGGTTATCATGGATTATAGAAAGGCTGAATAAAAATTTAAAACCCATGTGATTTTCTTTTTTTTCTCCGCCTCCGACCGGTGCTGCATGTTAGAAGTATATATCTATACAAAGGGATTTCTAAGTATTAATATCCCCTTTACCTACCAAAGTAAACGATATGTATCGGATATATTTATTTTAAATCATTTATGATTTATGATGATTTCATAAGTATATGATTACCCCAAAGCTTATTTTATTTCCCGTTTCATATAATAAACTAAACGCAGAGAATAAAATTAATACAAAAAATCATAATTACCGATACCCTTTATAACAAAAATCCTCTCGCATGTTATCCTCCGACTTTATATCTGCTATTTATAAAACCGCTAACTTAAACTTGGTATATTACCGAAGCCTTCTTCTCCCGACCTTAACAAAAAGCAGAAAATACTTTTTTAAACAAGATTTCCCCGAGAAAAAGTTTTTATCTTTTATTTTACCGACCCCTTTATTCTTATATTTAAGATTTTTCTCTTATCAAAGCCTTTTAAAAGACCTAACAAACAAAACATTCATAATATGATCAATAAAACTTACCTTCGATATAAATATTTTAATAACGCTATAAATAGCTTGATTTTATTTTTTACTTACATAAAATAACATCATTTTACCTCATATTTTACTTTTCTCCATCTTTATACTTTTTTACCCAACAGTAACCCTTTTTAGATTTTTGAATATATTATTAGTGAAAAGAATCTAACAAGGGAGGCTTATTTAATTGGCAAATAATTATAAACCATTAGTTCCATACATGCCTTTAGTTCCAAAGGTAGCAAATGCATACGTACCGTTTCAAATGAATACGGATATGTACTCTGCACATGAAGGACTAATGAGACACGGAACAATGTTTGAAGCTTTATATTCACCATTTGAAGGAAATGTAAAAGGGAGTGACGTAATATGCAAATAAATATGGGATGCGGATGTTCGGGTCCTACTGACGGCAATATCAACGATAACATCGAAGATAACAACAATGCAGTAGACAACAGAACCATGCAGGAAATTTATCACGATATAAAAATGTATACTTTTGCAACACAGGATACCGCATTATACTTGGATACTCATCCAAACGATACCGTGGTTTTAGACAGACACAACGAATATTCAAAGAAGCTCAAAGAAGCTAACGAAGCTTATGAAAAATTTAACAATCCTATCGATAACACAGGTATATCAACCGGATTTTGGCACTATATAGAAGGTCCTTGGGCCGCTCAAAATATGGATTGGGAGGAAGATAAATAATGTGGGTTTATAAAAAAATGTTACAACATCCCGTTGAAGTATCGGGAAAAGACTTAAAAATGGCTAAAAATGTCCTAACTCAATACGGCGGACCGGACGGAGAACTCGGTGCATCACTGAGATATCTTACTCAAAGATTTAACATGCCTTTAAAAGAAGGTACAGCTATACTAACCGATATAGGAAGCGAAGAACTTGGACATCTTGAAATGATAGGCACGATATTCTCTAAGCTTGTAGAAGGTGCAACAAAAGACGAACTTATCGAAAGCGGTCTTGCGGGTTATAATATCGAACACGGCTGCAATCCATTCTATTTGAATGTAGACGGTGTTCCTTGGACAGCTGCATATATCGGCTCAAAGGGAGACGCCGAAGTGGATATGTATGAAGATATGGACGCAGAACAAAAAGCAAGGATAACTTACGAAAATCTTATCAAAATGACAGACGATCCTCTCCTTAAAAATACTCTAAGATTTTTAAGAGAAAGAGAAGTAGTTCATTTTCAGCGTTTCGGCGAAGTTTTAAGACTCGTACAGGAAGATAAAGCAAGAAAGAAAGTATTTTAATCTAAAATAAAACAAAACTAAAGACCCGCCTTTCGGCGGGTCTTTTTTTATAAAACATTTCCTATTTATGTCTATATTTTGGATATTTAATATCAACCCTCATTGATTTTAATGTGTTTTACCCATGTATCCGCGTTTTCATTTAATATATTTTCCCATATTATCTGCCTGACAATATAACTTACATAAGCTATTCATTGATTTCCTCTTTAAAATCATTTAAAGTAAGTTCCATTCCCTTATGCGGAAAAGAAAGATAATCTATAGCCCAGTATATCCAGTCTTCTTCTTTTATACTCTTTATTACAGGCTTTATGTCATTTTGATAATATTCTTCTATATCATTAGCATATGACATTACCACATTATATCCAAACCGCCCCTTATCTTTACAACCTTCATATGCTTTTTTAAAATCACTATATACAGCGGGATCCGCAGAACCGTTATCCAAAAATAAATATGGATTACAATCGCCCAAATAATCAAGAATAATATCGTCGTATCTGCCCATCGTCATATAATCCACAAAATAATACATCAAAACAAACATTTCAAAACTGTTCATCTCGCTTTCTTTTTTCAGCATATTGTTTATGCTATGCTCGGGTATATCACTCCCTTTATGTTCTTCATTCAAATAATCTTCGAAAAATCCTATCCAATTTTCCTTTTCCATATTATTAAACGCATTTATTAAAAATGGTTTCCCAAATCTTTTTAAAAATTCCTTAACAAAGTAATATCCATAATCCTTATCGTTTCCGTAATCCCTATATGCCATTTTAAAGGTAAAATATAATGACGGGTCGGAAGAATCCACTTCATCTCTTGCAAACGGATTTAGCAAACCCAAATAATTTTCCAACGCTTCATTATGATTATTATGCCATTCATCGTTTAATGCATAAAACATCTGAGTATATATTTCAAAAGTATTCATTTTTACTTACCTCTTTTTCTATTTCTTCTTAATGGTAGATTTTTTTTATAACCTGTTTCAGGATCCCAATTTCGAGGAGACTTATTAATTCCACCATCATTTAGTTTTCCGCTTATGCTCTCACTCCACATCTGACTTCCGTCTTCTAATTTTTTTTAAATGCCAAGTATTTCCAAGCTTATCTACTCCTTTATAATACTTATCATCATCTGCCAAGTCAATCTGTCTTTAAACTGCGCACTTTAATAACCCGCTTAATACTTAACTGTCCAAATCCTTTTTAAAAATATGATTGGATACTTTAAAAAATAATAATCCTCACCGCCTTATTCAAACCGCAATCCACATAAACAAAATCTTTACTTCAAAATGAATATATTATTTAAAAATAATTTCACAATAACAAATATTTTTTTAATAAAAGTTTAAACAAAAATTGACAAAATTCATTTTTTTTCTAAACTTTATATATTTTTAGGTTATAAATATGCTACCATATTCTAGAAAATTTTACTAAATTTTTCGGGACTTACTTAAGTTTAAATAGGATTTAATCTAAGTTCTTTTTATTTGAATTTTAGTTATACGTACCCATACAAAATTAAGGAGGAAAACCATGAATATAAAGAAAGAACTATCAAAACCTTATCTAATGAATGAAAAAATCAGTTTCACCAGAAATCAGCTCGAAGAATGCGAGATGTATATTGATAGGCTTTCCCCATTTTTATTTTGCGAAAATACAAATAAAAACCAAAAAGAATTTACGAATAAGGACCAGATCATAAACCTGTTTATATATCGAGAAAGACTGATAAACGAAGTCAACACTTTATATAAGCACAAATTGGACGTTTGCGATTTGATAGACAGCCTTGAAAACGAACTTGATAAGCTGATAATGAAAAAACATTACCTGAGTTATGAATCATGGACAAAAATTTCGGAAGACTTGTCCATGACTTACCAGACAGTTTATACTCATCATAAAAAATCCCTCAAGGAACTGGAAAGAATGTTCTCATATAAAAAACAAATATAAGAAAAAGACCTCGGTTATTCCCGAGGTCTTTTAAAAGAAACAAATAGGCTTTAATTATATGTAATGAAGTTTTTGATAACTCCGCCTTTTGAATGCTCGATAAGAGCCTTTTCAACATCATCAAGTTTATATTCGTTTTGAACGAAGTCTTTTTCATCTATGGCATGCATTTTTAATAGTTCAAATGCTTGGTTTACATATAGAGGTGTAGTATGGAAAACACCTTTTATCGTGATTTGACTGTAGTGAAGTAATTTTGTATCTACAGTAACGGTATCACCGGCTTTTGTTCCGCCGAAGCAAAGGACAAATCCGCCCGGTCTAGCCATTTGTATCGTAAGTTCCCAAACTTTTGCAAGACCCGTAGCTTCAACAGCAACGTCAACTCCTCTTCCTTCAGGTGTAAGAGCCTTTACAGCCTCGATTTGGTCGTCCACTTTGCTGATATCCACTATATCGAATGCACCAAGCTTCTTAGCCGTTTCAAGTCTGGTTTCACTCATATCGGAGGCGATAACTCTCGCTCCCTTTAAATAAAGAAGTCTTATGAACATAAGTCCTATAGGACCGCAGCCGTTTACCACTACATAATCCCCTTGTTCCACAGGAACATTTGCAGTACCGTATACTGCACATGAGAATGGTTCAAGGAGTGCCGCTTGTTTATAGCTCATATCATCGGGGATATGGAACATATTTTGTTTTACTATCCTTGCAGGTATAAGCTGATACTGTGCGAAAGCACCGTTTTTACTGTTGTTGATTATCAAATCTTCACACATTGAGTGAAGACCTTTTTTACAGTAGTAACATTCATGGCATGGTGCTGAGTTATGAGATACCACTCTGTCCCCTACTTTAAACTTTGTTACGCCTTCTCCTACCGCATAAACTTTACCGCTTGCTTCGTGACCGAGTGGGAAAGGAGGTGTCATAAGAGGATAACCTCTCTTGTAACTCTTAACGTCAGTCCCGCATGTAAGAGATATTTCGTTCTTGATTACAACATCGCCCGGTCCCGGTACGGGGATTTCCGCTTCTTCGATTCTTAGGTCTTCAGGGTCGTATAAAACCGCTCTTTTCATTTTGCTCATTTTTTTCTCCTTCATATTCGTTTATTGATTAATTTCATTATATCACTAATATCCAAATAATCAACATATTTCTACACTTTTGTAATCATATTTTTCTATTACATATTACATTTGTAACACACAAGTGATTAATATATATTACAATCAAGGTCATTTTATGATATAATAAATAAAAATAATAGAGCAAAAGGCGCTCTATTATTTCAAATTGCATTTATTCTATATAAAAGCGTGTTTACCTTTACCGGATAATCCTATCATACCGTCAGCCCATCCTTTTTTACCGCCAATCTTTATCTTGCACCATTGATGTGTCCATTTATTTTCATTAGCATGAGACCATGGTACTTTTAAATAATCAAGAACAAGCCCTAATGCTCGGGTCGAACCCGCACAAGTATATTGTTTTTTTACAAAAGGTCCATAAGCTTCCCTATAGGCACTTCCCTTTGATGTGTATTTACTTTTTTTACAATATTTATATACTTTTTGGCTAGCATATTCTACTTGTTTCCATTTATTCGGACTGTATCTTTTTGCACAAGCGGCAATTCCTCTTGCAGTAGTAGTTGCCGCCAGTTTCAATTCTTTTTTTGTTAATTTACCGGCTGATTTTCCGCGTCCGACTTTTTTACCTTTTTTTACTTTATAATATTTTGTTCCAAGTTTAGCAATTCCGTTATAATTTGACTTTTTTACTCCGGCCTCAATGTAATAATATTTTTTATTGGTATGTTTAACCAAGCCAGACTTATAAAACTGTACTTTTCCGTTTTTTACATAATAATATTTCTTATTGGTATGTTTTGAAAGACCGCTATATTTCGGCTGCATTATTCCTTTTTTTACATAATGCCAGTTTCCGTTGGTATGCTTTACAATACCAGTTTTTCCAAAATCCACCTTACCGTTTTTTACATAATAATATTTGCCGTCGGTATGTTTTACAAGACCGCTAAAATTCTCTTTAAACACACCATTTTGAATATAAATCCATGAACCATCGCTTTGTTTTTCAAGCCCTGTAAAGCTTTCTTCCGGAACTTGATTTTGCATATCAGATTTTTCATTATTAGATGCTACACTATAATCTTTCGAAATATTTTCACTTGCATTGACTGTAACCAATGAATCGAATCCAAATATCATAAAAGATATTAGCATCATAATTAAAATAACTTTAACTTTTTTTAATATTTGCATTATAACATCTCCCCAATCATTCTATCCTTTATCTAAATATTATAACGAAATTTAAAAATAATCAAATAATTCCTATAAAAAACATATTATTTAAAACACAAATTAAAGTTTAAAAATATTTTATGTTATAATGTAAAACAGAAAAGCAAAAAAGGAGAAAATAATTGAAAGCAGCGTTTTATACACTGGGGTGCAGAGTAAACAGCTACGACACCCAGACGATGATCGAATTATTTAAAACTAACGGATACGAAATAGTTGACCCAGCCGAAAAGGCCGATGTTTATGTTATAAATACCTGTGCGGTAACAAACGAAAGCGAGAGAAAAAGCAAACAGATAGTAAGGAGACTCAAAAAGCAGAATGAAAATGCGGTAACGGTCCTTACCGGCTGCTTTGCGGAAAGTAATTTCGAAGAAGCAAAGAAAGTGGACAGTGCGGATATAGTCTGCGGTACACATAAAAGAGAAAAAATAATCGACTACATAAACGAATTCAAAGCAAAACAAAATAAAGTATATAATCTGGAAGAAGACAGCAGGGAATTCGATAAAGCCGGTATCACCACATACGACGGAAAAAGCAGAGCATTCATAAAGGTGCAGGACGGCTGTAATATGTTTTGTACCTACTGCATAATCCCTTATGCCAGAGGTATACTTAAGAATGCGAGTGTGGAAAAGGTACTCTCGCAAATCGACGCTTTAAGCAAAAAGGGATACAGAGAAGTCGTGATAACGGGTATCCACGTAGCCTCGTATAAAGCGGATACGGGAGAGAATTTAATAGACCTGCTGGAACTTATTGATAAGGAAAATAAAATAGACAGGATAAGGCTAGGCTCCCTTGAGCCTAAACTGCTTACGGATACATTCCTAAAAAGACTCAGTGAACTTAAATCTTTCTGTCCTCATTTTCATATATCTCTCCAAAGCGGCTGCGATAAGACTTTAAAGGAAATGAACAGAAAATATACAACAAAGGAATATATGGAAATAGTAAAGAGGGTAAGAACATACTTTGATAATCCGGGAATAACCACGGATATAATAGTAGGCTTCCCAAATGAAACAGACGAAGATTTTGAAGTAACAAAAGACTTTACGGATAAAGTCGGCTTTTCGTACGTCCATATTTTCCCTTATTCTCCAAAGCACGGGACTCCCGCGAGCGAAATGGAAAATCAAATCCCAAAAGAAGTAAAAACAAAAAGGGCAAAAGAACTTAAAGATGTAATGGAAAATAAAAGAGAAGACTTTCTCAATAACATGATAGGGAAAAAAGAAAAAGTCCTTATCGAAAAGAAACTTGAAGACAATATATACGAAGGCTACAGCGAAAACTACATATACGTTGAAGTAAAAAGCGATAAAGATATATTTAACCAGATAGTGAACGTTAAAATAACAGATAAGACACAAACACATTTAAGGGGTGAGATAATATGAAAGTAGATTTGCACATTCATTCAAATGCCAGCTCGGACGGAGAAGTAAGCGTCAGCGACATAATAGATATGTCAATAAAAGAAGACCTTAAATACATAGCCATTGCAGACCATGAAAGCATAGATAACGTACAGAATGCTCTCGATTATGCAAAAGACAAGGATATAGCGGTCATTCCCGCAGCGGAAATATTCGTTTCCCATAAGGGAAAACTCCTTCATATGCTTGGATATGGGATAGATATAAAAGACGCTGCTCTTAATGAAGAAATAGCAAAGATATGGAAAGGCAGAAAAGAAGGAGTAAAAAAACAAATAGATTTAATAAGAAGCAAAGGGCTTAAAATAGAAGAAAAAGAAGTATTCGACTACGCTACGGGAGATATACCTCTCCTTTCGGCTTATATCCATGCGATACTAATCGAAGAAGAAAACAGGGATCATAGACTGGTACACGGTCTTACAAATGATATCGACAGCATAATCACCCTTTCAAGAGAAGCCTTCGGAGTGGGAAAAGAATTATATGCTCCGACGTATATGCCTTCAAGCGAACATCTGATAAAAGTGATAATAAATGCGGGAGGAGTTCCCGTCATAGCTCATCCGGGAGTGGATATAAAAGAAGAAACACATATCCTTGATGAACTGAAGGTGTATGGCATAAAAGGTGTAGAAGCCTACTACACTTCACACACGAAAAAACAAAGCGAAATGTACAGGAAATATGCCATTGATAACGGACTGTTTTATACATGCGGAAGCGACTTCCACGGCAGCTTTAAACCTAAAAACAAGCTTGGCTGTGTCCAAACGGATAATAATATGCAGGCAATAGAAGGGATATATAAATATTCAAGAAATTTGTAATCTTAAATATCCCCGCTTCGGGGCACTACGCCTCGCTTCGCGAGATTCCGCGCCCCGAAACCTCCTATCCCTGTAACATTTAAATCAAATCAAAATCAAACAAACAAAAAACACCCTTTAGGGTGTTTTTTTTATTATTCTATTTTACTTTGACTTTATAAACTTTGCTGAAACTTCCCGCATAACTTCCATATACTGCCCTGACTTTATAATAATATGTTTTCTTTGATTTAAGCTTCTTATTGACATACTTTCTCGAAGCAGTTTTCTTTATCTTCTTAAACCCTTTGTTCTTCTTCGTTGAACGGTAGATTTCATAGTGCTTTGCTCCGCCTGCCTTTGCAATGGATACCGTAACTTTCTTCTTACTTGAAGATAGTTTTATTTTTACAACTTTCTTAGGAAGTACCTTTACGGTCGCTTTTGCAGACTTTCCGCTCCCATCTTTTGCGGTCGCATAAATGTAAGCTTTTCCAGGAGACTTGAAGTACACTTTTCCGGAAGTATTTACCGTTGCGACTTTCGTATTGGAACTCTTCCAGCTCACGCTTTTATTAGCGGCATTGCCGGGATAAACGCTTGCTTTAAGATAATAGCTTCCACACATAGCAAGAGTCTTACTTCCTGCATTTAATCTTACAAGAGAAACTGCTTTTAATTTAGGTATGACATAATCAAATCTATGTCTTGCATCATGTTTACAAATATAAGTACCGAACCCCTCCTGATATATCGTAGGCTTTATGGTTGTAAAGAGCACATAATCATGTCCATATGCAGGGATATCTTGATAACCTGCAGTCCCACACTCTGAACAGTTAAATAACCTTTCCCCGTCTTCGGTACAAGTAGGATAATACAAAATTTGATTAAAAACATATTTGTGAGGAATCATATCGGTATAATTATCATACTTGATATTATCGCAGTTTCTACACTTATACTTAGTATATCCCTTGCTTGTACAAGTCGGATTTATGACTTCGTATTTGGCATAATCATGAGGTGTCGTATCTATTTCTTCGGTCTTTGTTCTTTTACATACCGAACATGTATAAGTTTTGACTCCTTTTTTCGAACATGTCGAAGGTGTAGTGATGACCCCGCTGTTATATTTATGGTTCCCGGTGGCGGTTATTTTGATTTGATCCGTATATGCATCACATCTTGTACAGTGCCTTGATTTAATCCCTTCTTCAACACATGTAGCCTCTTTATCTATTGTATAATCCTTGGAGTAATTATGACCCAATGCGGATACGGAAGTTATTTCACTTCTTTCATCGCATCTTGTACAGTGTTTAGATTTTTCGCCCTTTACAGTACATGTCGGTTCTTTATCTACTTTGAAGTCAGTAGGATAATCGTGACCAAGTGCAGGGATCGACGTCACTTCACCTCTTTCATTACATCTTGTGCAGTATTTTGATTTTTCCCCCTCTACAGTACATGTCGGTTCTTTATCTACTTTAAAGTCAGCTGAATAATCATGACCTAAAGGCTCTACCGTTGTGATTTCTGTCTTGACATCACATCTCGTACAATGTCTTGATTTCTCACCCGGAACAGTACATGTAGGTTCTTTATCTATTGTGAATTCAGTAGAATAATCATGTCCCAGTTTAGGTATAGACATGTTATATTTCCCGTTACAAATCGTACAAGAGACTTTTTTTTCACCATCTTCGGTACACGTCGCAGCATTTATGATTTCCAAATCATAATATTCATGATTTGTACATTCGGAAAAAACTACTTTTAAATCAATAGATTTGTACGGCATTTTTAATATATAAGGCTTAGGAACATTATTAATGCTGTACGCAACACCGCTAATTATGTATCCATCATTTGATTTTAATAAAAGCGGTATATCACTTCCGCACTTTATATATTCCTCGGAATTATACTTTACGATTATTCCCTCAGCCACACTTCTATCGATATCCGCACTTCCTCTTTTTTCGTCATTTAATGAAATGGATAGCATGGAGTATGTAGTTAATGTGTCACTTGATTTTAAAACCGCTGAGGATTTATTATATATCTTACTGCCCTCTTTCAATCCTTCAAAACTGTTAATTGCAATTGATGTAACATTTTTAGGAATCACAAACTCTTTTATACCATAACAATTCCTAAAAGCTTCATAACCAATTTTAGTTAAAGCATCTCCGAAATTAAAATCAGTTACTTTCATACAGTTCATAAAAGCACATCCACCCAAAGTTTTAATATTTTCACTGCCCAGAATATTATTTAATGTATTACAACCGTAAAAACAGCCATAATCTAAATCTACGGAAGCTCCTGAAAAATCCAAAGTTTTTAAACCACTACATGCGTGAAAAGCGTTACTTTCTATTTTATATACATTACTTGGTATCTTTATTCCTGTTAAGTTATAGCAGGCATCAAAAGAACTTTCTTTTATAACGCTTACACTTTGGGGAA
Source organism: Anaerofustis stercorihominis DSM 17244 (assembly GCF_000154825.1). Taxonomy (NCBI): domain Bacteria; kingdom Bacillati; phylum Bacillota; class Clostridia; order Eubacteriales; family Eubacteriaceae; genus Anaerofustis; species Anaerofustis stercorihominis. The sequence goes on from NZ_DS560018.1 coordinate 153,981, forward strand.
TTTCATAGTCTCCAGAAATATTTCTAGGTGCCAACTCCAAATTTTTCATATCTTTACTGAATAATATATTATCTTTAAGTGTAAAGTATTTACAACTTTCAGGAATGATTATATTATCAATTCGTGTATTAAAAAAGACTCCTTTCCCTAATATTTCTAATTCGATTGGTATATTTATACTTTTTAATTGATTACAAGATAAAAAAGCACTGTCACTTATCTCCATTACCGTATCAGGTAGTTTAACATCTATAAATTCGTAACACGATGCAAATGCTTCTTTACCTATATATGATAAGTTTTCTCCGAAATCCGGTGCTTTTAGCTTCCAACACCCCGCAAAAGCATTATCTTTTATTTCCGACAAAGTATTAGGAAACTTTATATTTTCTAAAGTAGTGCATTTAAAGAATGCCTGAGGATAAATACTTACAAGCCCTTCGGGGATAGTTATATCCGCAAGGCTCGTACAATTTTTGAATGCCCCTGTATATATATTATTGACACTCGGTGTAAGTACGACCTTTTTCAAATTTATGCAATTTTCAAACATAAAACCGTCGACACAGTCAACATTATTCGACCATACCACGCTTTCGATATCTTTCTTATTCGAAAATGTATCCTGTGCAACTACAGTTACATTTTTTCCGTTATAAGTGTCCGGTATAACGACATTCAAGGATGTCCCGTGATACTCGGTTATCCCAACGGTCCCGTCACTATTTTCAACATATGTAAAGTCCTCTGGACTGCTTACATCTTCTGTACTTTCCGCTGCAAAAGCGAAGGTACTTATCGATAATATCGAAAAAATGATGAATAACAACAAAATTCCTTTTTTCTTTATTTTCTATTCCCTTTAAATCCTAATTGTCTATATATTCATTATATACCCAAAAGTAAGATTATACAAGATGAAGTAGTATTACATGCTAAAAAAAAGGATACCTATTGGTATCCTATTTCATCATAACAAACTGCCTGAAAGTATTCCTGATAAAGTCAAACGCCCCTACCCTTTCAACATCTTCGTTGGCTATCAAATCCGAAGTGCCTATGACCTTATCTCCGTCGCTTACGATAACACTCCCGAGCTTATCCCCTTTTTTGACGGGAGCGTTTATCTTCTTGTTATCAAGCTTTACATCGGATTTATACTCTTTGTTTTCGTTCTTATTCATCAGGGTAGATATGTTATCTTTTGCTACAGCACTTACTTTATCTTTATTTCCCTTGTTGACCTCTACATCTGCCACCGCCTTATCCTTTTCGACTACGTTCTCCGCCTTATATGTGCTGAAACCGTAATTTAAAAGCTTATTTGCTTCGGCAAATCTGGTCTTTGAATCGGGAGCGTGAAGTATCACGGCAATAAGCCTCAAGTCCCCTTCTTTTCCCGTTGCGGATATGCAGTGCCCCGCATCTGCGGTATACCCTGTTTTAAGTCCGTCTACCTTGTCGTTCATCCTAAGGAGCTTATTTGTATTACTCAAGGTCCTTTCCTTGTCGTTCTTCTTGCCTATTTTTATGGTCTTCTGCCAAGTGGAGCTTATCTTGAATATATCGGGATACTTGCATACTTCCTTGGTCATAAGAGCAATGTCATAAGCGGATGAGTAATGGTCATCTGCCGGCAGTCCGTTGGAATTTACGAAGTGAGAATTCTTCATCCCCAGTTCCTTTGCTCTGTCGTTCATCATAAGTACGAATTTTTCTATGCTTCCTCCCACGAATTCACCCATAGCCGCACATGCGTCGTTTGCGCTCTCGATGATTATGGCATTCAAAAGCTCATCCACACTTCTCATCTCCCCCTCTTCCATAAATAACTGACTTCCCCCCATTTTACTCGCATAATCGGAAATCGTCACCATATCGCTCATATTTATGGTCTTGTTATTTACCGCTTCCAAAATGAGAAGTATCGTCATTACCTTGGTGACACTGGCAAGAGGAAGTTTTTCGTCTTTGTTCTTCTCATATAAAACTTTCCCCGTTCCCACATCCATTAGTACGACCGATTTACTCTGAATATCCATATCAACTTCATTCTTACTCTCTTCCTTTGCGAATACAAAAGACGAAGATGTGAAAATGAGTGAAAATGAAAGAATTAAACTAACTATTTTTTTCAACATATCTATCCTCCTAATAAATAATTATTATGTAAATCAAAAAATATTATTTCTTTTATAAAAATGCAGACGAAAATATTACAATAAACATCGGCACGACATAGCTTTCTATATATATACCGAGGACATTAAGCAAAAATGCCATAACTATATAAATCGTATACCTTATATAAAAAGCGGAATTGTTCACCTGCTTGTAACGGCTCTTATTGTTCTTCTGGATTATGTATTTAAAGGAAGAAGCCGTGACGGAAGCAAATAATAGGGCGGCGGTCTTTATAAGGTTTTGAACTATAAGAACAGCCAGTGCAAAAAGTATCCCCTTAAGACCGAATTTATATATGAAAAACGTATTCGTAAACCCCAGCAAAAATCCGTTGTAAAACACTATGCTTATTGAATAGATAAGACTTAAAACACTAAGCCCCAGTATCCATAGAAACACATATATCTTCGCATCTCTTAATAGCGTCGATGTGAATATTTCCTTGCTGTTTATGGTGGAAGTATCTTTGGTAAGAAGAGAAAAGAAAGAATTGATATAGTTTACCAGTTCTTCTATCTGTTCGCTGCTTAGAAAATATATCGTAACTCCCCCTATCGCAATACCTAGTATGAATACGAACAGGAAAAATAAATATTTATTTTTGTTTTCTTTAAAATGATAATTAATAAATTCTCTAATCATAAATTCAACCTTTTGATTTAATAAGAACAATAAAAAAGACATGCCCTGATACTAAAGGGTATGTCCCATTCTCTGATTTATGATTAATTTTATATATTATTTTCCAAACAGTATCTCATTACACCCGCAACCGTCTTTGCATCGCGTATCTCGCCTTTTAATACACTTTCTTTAAATTCTTTGATGTCTATTTCCACTACATTCAAAAACTCATCATCATCCAAATTCTGCTTTGTCCTTTTTAAGTTAGTGGCAAGATAAACCGAGATCACTTCATCACAGTACCCTACGGCTGAGAGCATATCGAAATAATGTACCATTTTCCCCGCTTTATATCCCGTCTCTTCCTCAAGCTCTCTCACTGCGGCTTCCATCCTGCCTTCATTTCCTTTGTCCAGCTTACCGGCTGGAAGTTCAGTCGTAACATCAAATATCGCACTTCTGTACTGCTTTACGAGTACAAGCTTATTATCATTCGTTACTGCAAAAACAGCACATGAACCACAGTGTTCAAGATTATCTCTCGTTGCTTTCCTGCCGTTTGGAAGTATGACAGTATCACACCTTACATCAAATATATTTCCTTTGAACAAAGTTTCCTTTTTTACTATCTTCTCTTCTATCTCCATTATTTATTTCCTCTGTCACTTAACATAGTCTTGAGTTCATCCATAAAACTGTTCACATCTTTGAACTGTCTGTAAACCGAAGCAAATCTTACGTAAGCAACTTCATCGACGTCTTTCAGTCTCTTCATTATCTCTTCCCCTATAACAGTCGAAGAAACTTCCTTCTTAGCGATTTTTTGTATCTCGCTTTCTATATCATTTACCATATGCTCTATCTGCTCAATGGAGACCGGTCTCTTTTCACATGATTTTATTATACCGTTCATCAGTTTGTTTCTGTCGAAGGACTCTCTTGTACCGTTCTTCTTTACCACTATCAACGGGATAGTCTCCACTTTTTCATATGTGGTGAACCTCTGTGCACAGGATAAGCACTCTCTTCTCCTTCTTATGGCAGTATTATCATCGGTAGGTCTGGAATCTATTACTTTACTTTCTATATAACCGCAGTGTGGACATTTCATTTTTATTTTCCCCTTTCGCAGTGAGTAAATCGTTATACCCTATTGATAGTAAAATTATATACCAAAAAAGCTGGTTTTTCAATATTTAATATGAATACATTACCTTTATTATTATGTTATAACACATAAAAAGAGAGTATTATGTATTATCCTTACATATATGATACAAAATCACCAACTTACCAAATACAATCAAAACATTCCATAAAAAAATATTTGTTTTTATAAGATACAAATACTTATTTTATAAATCAAATTTTTATCCTTTGAAGCTGGTAATCAAAAATATAAAAAAAGAATAACAAATTCAATATCCCCTATATCAAAGATTTATATAAATCCATAAAAAAAGACAGGTTTTACCTGCCTTCTTTTTTATGCTTCTTTTGATTTTTTTATCGTATACATAACTCCGCCTGCGGAAATGACCGCAAAGAACAAGTATAGATAAAGGTTGTTTTCATCGGATGTTTTTACCGAGCCTGAAGGAGGAGTATTTCTATTTGATACATCTCTTCCGCTGCCGGTTCCCGAAGAATTTGTATTATTATTGTTCTTATTTATACTATCTACGTTTTTCGCTTTTTTATAAACAAAAATGATTTCCTGATCGTCTCTCGAATATACTCCGCTTTGACCTCCAACTGTCTTTACGTATTCATAACCTTTTATGTTCGGATATTTTATATCATATCTTTCTTCCAACCCTCCGGTATATACGATATCTTTCTTTATGATATTTCCCTTTTCATCAACGAATTTTACCGTTACCTTACCGACTTCTTTATAAACATATGTAACGACTTTTACATCTTCGGCAAATTTCCCGCTTTCACTGCCTTCCACTTTTACAAGCTCAAAGCCTTTGATATTCTCTTTTTTCGTCTTATAATCATCACCTATCTGACCGTCATAAACATTATCCGGATGAATGGTGTTCCCGTTTATATCAACATACCTGGCAACGACACTGCTTGCGGTATCGCCGACGCTTAAAGGACTGTAAACTACCGTTACGACTTTCACATCTTCTTCGATCTTACCCTTTTCTTCGCCTACTACTTTATCTACTTCATATCCGGGTATATTAGGCTTAGGGACTTCATAATTGTCGCCAACGCTTCCGTTATGAACGACATCTTCTTTTATGACATTCCCATCTTTATCTTCATACCTTATTACGACGCTTCCTCCCTTATTGTCGTCTGTGACACTATCGGGACTCTTTTTGGTATAGATATATCTTACTTCCTTACTGCCCTCTGTAAATTTACCGTTTCTATCTCCGATGACTTCTTTGAATTCATATCCGGGGATAACAAGCTGTGAGGTCTTGTAGTCATCCCCGACTTTTCCTTTATATATCAAATCCATATGTATCTCATTGCCCGCTTCGTCTACATATTTTGCGGTCACACTGCCTTTTTTAACAGGTTGCGGAGGAGATTCCTTTTTATAGACATAAGTAACTATTTGCGGAGTATACATGAATTTACCCGTCTCATTGCCTTCAACTCTTAAAAACTCATATCCCTTTATCTCAAGCTTGCTGGTTTTATAAGCATTATTTTCAAACCCCTTATATACTATATTATCGCATAACTTATTCCCGTCTTCGTCTACATATATTGCAGTCACCGTACAAGGCATGGATACTTTATATACGAATGTAACATCTGTATTCCCTTCAGGAAATACTCCCGAAGAATTCCCCTCTGTCCTTACATATTCGTATCCGTATATATTTTCTTTACTTATATTATAAGGCTCGTCTTTTTCACCCTCATATATTTTATCATCTTTTATTTTATTCCCGTTAATATCCACAAATTTGGCTGTAACGGTACCTTTTATTATCTTTTTATACACAAAAGTAACATTTGTATTTCCCTCGGGGAATGTACCCGAAGCGTTACCTTCGGTCTTTACATATCTGTATCCTTCTATAGCATCCGGTGATACGCTGTAATTTTCTCCCTTTTCCCCTTCGATCTGTTTATCGTCTTTTATCTTATTTCCATCCTCATTTACATAATGTACGTTTACAAATCCTTTAGGCTTCAGTTCTTCGATTACTTCGTCAGGATCTACATATTTATCCCATATTTTTATATCGTATACTTTTCCTCCGGTTGCAGCTTCCGGTTTGTCGTATGCATCACTACTATCAAGTGTATCTGTATCATCAAAGAAGAATCCAATTCTAGTTTTTCCGTCGATTATGATCGGAACACCCCATTTATTTTTGTCGGTTATCTGTAAATCTAATGTTTTGGTTCCGCCGTTTACGATATAAGCTTCAAAAGACCCGGATTTATTTCTTCTGACTATCATATCTATAACTTCATTTGCTTGAGTTATGCTTTTCCCGTTAGTTCCGTAATTAAAAAAATTCAAATGACCGTTACTGTAAAAATAAAACCCTACATCTGAAAGCCCATCTCCATAATCTATGATTTTTCTCCAACTGGGTCCCGTTTCTTTAAATGAAAATTTTAGACCTATAGTATACTCTTCTCCGATATTTTTATCTATATCGATATAAAATCCGCCGCCATTGATCATTGAAGATTCCCACTGAAAATAAGGGCCGTAACTGTCGGAGCCGTATGATGTGGAAGAATTATTCCTGTTCTTATCATCCCCTTCAGCACTCAATACAGTAAGTTCGCTGTGCCCTTTTCGGTCTGTCACATTGTTATTGAAGTTGTACTGAACATAAGGTTCGTTTTTTAAAGTTGCCGCGTTTATGATACTCGGAACCATAAAAATAAATGCTATCAGTACGAAAATAACACCTTTTCTTCTTAATAATTTTTCTTTCATTGCTTTTGATTCCCCTAGCTTTAATCAAGTTACTCAAAGTATAATTTTTGTAACAAATGTGGTATATTAAAATTAATGCGATATATTCATGAAAAAAACTAGAAATATATCAAAAAAAATAATAATATGTATTAATTTATCTAATAATTAAATCTTTTTTATTGTTACTCAATGTATACCTTTTTTGACAATTTCTTAAAACTTTTAACCTAAAAAGTCTTTATTCATAAGGAATTTTTGATTTATTAAGGAAAGCATGCTCTTTGCTTTTGATCCCCCTAGCTTTAATCAAGTTATTAAAAGTATTATAAAGTACTTGCATAAATAGCCTTTTCCCTCTATAATAAAGAAAGATTAAAAATTAATAAGTAGTGTTAAGATAGAGGCGCGGATTTTATCAGTAAATTATTTGATGCAGGTAAATGCAGGTAAGAATGGTCGAAAGGAAAATCTGCCGAGGAAGTTTATATTTTACCGTTTAGATTTCCGGGCTTAATGTTAAGAGCATTGAGACTGTCATCGCTTAGATGGAGTGCTATTCACAAATACTAATTTTTTTGTGTATTATGAGTCGCTTTGTCGGCTTTTATTTTTTATAACACTATAAAAAATACACTTAGGAGGAATAATATGGGAAAATACAATGTAGCGATTGCGGGTGCAACCGGTGTTGTAGGACAAAAAATGATTGAAGTTTTAGAGGAGAGCAATATAGCCGTAGATAATTTCTATCCTATGGCGTCAAGCCGTTCGGCAGGTAAAAAAGTCACATTCAGAGGTAAGGAATATACCGTTGAAGAATTGAATGAACATTCTTTTGATAAAGATATAGATTTTGCATTATTTTCTGCGGGAGGAGGAACAAGTAAAAAGTTTGCTCCTATAGCCGCAAAAAACAATGTTGTCGTTATCGATAACTCATCTCAGTGGAGAATGGATGATGAAGTGCCTTTGGTGGTTCCCGAAGTTAATCCGAAAGATGCGCTTAAAACTAAAGGTATCATAGCAAATCCTAATTGTTCTACTATTCAGGCGATGGTTGTTTTAAAACCCCTTCATGATGCATATAAAATTAAAAGAGTAATATATTCTACATATCAGGCTGTTGCCGGTTCAGGTATAAAAGGTATAAAAGATTTGGAAGAAGGCGTAAAAGGCGGTAAAAATGAATTTTATCCTGTGCAGATAGCCTACAACTGTCTTCCTCATATTGATGATTTTACCGAAAACGGATATACGAAAGAAGAACTGAAAATGGTAAATGAAACTCATAAGATACTCGGAGATTATGATATCAAAGTTACCGCTACCACAGTAAGAGTCCCTGTATTCGTAGGTCACAGCGAAAGTATAAATCTTGAATTTGAAAAACCGTTTGACGTAGATGAAGCGAGAGAACTTCTTAAAAATGCACCGGGAGTTATCGTGAAAGATGATATATCCGTTCCGGAATATCCTACTGTTTTGGATGCTGCGGGAAATGACGAAGTATATGTAGGCAGGATAAGAAGAGATTTCTCTGTTAAAAGCGGAATGAACCTATGGTGCGTTGGAGATAATATCAGAAAAGGTGCGGCTTCAAACACAGTACAGATTGCCGAGTACTTGATAAAAGAAAACTTCTTCGGAAAGGAAAATTAATATGTCAATTTTTAAAGGTGTTGCTACGGCGTTAGTTACGCCGTTTGATGAAAATAATAGAGTCGATTTAAATGTTCTCGAAACACTTATAAACGACCAGATAGAAAGCGGTATTAACGGTCTCGTTATATGCGGTACCACGGGAGAATCTCCAACGGTTACGGATAAAGAAAAAGATGAAATATTCAGAGTCAGTAACGAAGTCATAGCGGGAAGAGTTCCTTTCATTGCAGGTACGGGAACAAACAATACTCAGCATGTGTTGGAACTTACGGAAATCGCCGCAAAAAGAGGTGCGGACTCTGTTTTGATAAATAATCCGTACTACAATAAATCCAGCGACGAAGGTATTTATAATAGCTATGAATATATAAGCGACAGAGTAGATGTACCTATCATTGTATATAATGTACCTTCAAGGACAGGGAAAAATATTTCCGCTTCTCTTGCAATAGAACTTACTAAGATAAAAAATGTAAAAGCTTTCAAAGAAGCAAGCGGAGATTTATCTCAGGTGGCAAGGATCATGAAAGACCTTCCAGAAGATGTTGAACTTTACTCAGGGAATGATGACCAAATCATGCCTGTACTTTCTTTAGGCGGAGACGGAGTTATTTCAACTTGTTCAAATATAATACCTAAAACTTGTGTTGAGCTTACAGACGCATTTTTCAGCGGAGACATCAAGACTGCAATTCAAAAACAGCTTGATATTTTACCTATGTGCGATGCACTGTTCTGTGAATGTAATCCTATCCCCGTTAAAACAGCTATGAAAATAATGGGGCTTAAAACAGGAGATATGAGACTTCCTTTGGTTGAGCTGACAGGTGCAAAGAGGGAATTATTGGAAAAGACTTTAAAAGAATATTCTTTGATTTAAAGAGGATAAATTAAATGATAAAAGTAATGATTAGCGGCTTTAACGGAGCCATGGGACAAAACGTTAAGAATATCGTCGAAGGCTATGAGGATATGAAGATAGTCTGCGGATTTGATAAGCAATCAAAGGAAAACGAAGGATATCCTATTTATTCTTCATTTGATGATATAAAAGAAGAGATAGATGTGGTGATAGATTTTTCACATTTTAGCCTTGTCGATGATTTGATAGATTTTTGTGTAAAAACAAATACCGCACTTGTATGTGCTACTACAGGGCTTGAAGACAGTACAAATGCACATCTTGAAGAAGCCAGCAAGACTATCCCTATATTCAAAACAGGGAATTTTTCTTACGGCATAAGCGTAGTTAGCAAAATGCTTGAACTTGGTGCGAAGATGTTATGCGAAGATTTTGATACGGAAATAATTGAAAAACATCATAACAGAAAAGTTGACGCCCCAAGCGGGACAGCATATATGCTCGCTGACGTGATTAAAGAAAATGCTGATAAAGAACTTGAATATAAATTTTCAAGATACGGCAAAGATGTGAAAAGAGAAAAGAAAGACCTTACCATTCATGCTGTAAGAGGCGGTACTATAGTAGGGGAACACGAAGTTATTTTTGCCGGGGAAGATGAAATAATAGAAGTAAAACATACTGCTTTATCGAGAAAGGTCTTTGCTGTGGGTGCCGTAAAGGCAGGCAGATACATTTACGATAAAGGCTATGGATACTTTGAAATGAATGATATAGTATAAGGAGAAAAGAATGGATAACAGTAAACTAAAAGAACAATTCGATTTAACAAACCCATATGAAATCGCAAAATATATCAAAGCGGCGGAAAAAAGCACACCTATAAAATTATATGTTAAAGGTGATTTGGTAGAAAATTTACTTCTGGGGCTTGAATACTACGGGAACAACGGTTCATATATAGTATTCGGAGAAAAAGAAGAAGTATTTGATTTTGTTGAATGCAACAAAGACAGGATCGAAAGCTACAGAATGGAATACGACAGAAGGAATTCCGCAATACCTATGATGGATACGAATGATGTTGACGCAAGGATAGAACCGGGTGCAAACATCAGAGAAGGAGTTCAAATCGGTAAGAATGCTGTAATTATGATGGGTGCAACGATCAATATCGGTGCGGTCATAGGCGAAGAGTCTATGATAGATATGAACGCTGTTTTAGGTGCCAGAGCTACCGTAGGTAAGAGAAGTCATATCGGTGCCGGTTCTGTTTTGGCAGGTGTTCTTGAACCTCCTTCAGCGACTCCAGTTATCGTAGGGGATGACTGTATGATAGGCGGAAACGTAGTAGTTCTTGAAGGTGTAGAGATAGGTAACGGCAGCGTTGTTGCCGCGGGAAGCGTTGTAACCGAAAACGTACCGGAAGGTGTTGTAGTTGCAGGAGCTCCAGCAAAAATCGTAAAAAACAAAGACGATAAGACAGAAGAAAAGACTGAACTTCTTGATGATCTTAGAGGCTAAACATACATTGTATTTTTAAATATAATAAAAAAGAGCATTTAAATTTTAACAATGTTCTTTTTTTATTATATTATTTGAATAAACTTAATAAACTCCATGAGGAAACAAGATTTATATTTATTTGTTTTACTTTGGTGTATCCTTCAACTAAATTCACCGAGATCTCTTTTTATCTCTCTAATTTTATAAGCTTCCCAAGAATCTTTAGATAAACTGAATGATGGGTATTTATTCATGTTATACATACTCTTATTTTTACCCTAATATCCTTTGAACCATCATTTTAAATATTCCTAAGGCAAGCCCGTGGCACTGTTATTTACAATCTTTATTATTTCATTTTTTTCTTCTAAACGATTAATACTAATTCTTCTTACACTAAACACATATTTTATGTTGTATCTGTAAATATTATAGTAGCCATATAATATCAGACTTTATGTTCGCTGTTTTCAAATATATATATCAAAGTTCCATCTTCCTTACCTATATTCATATAACCCAATACCTAATTCATACGCTGTTTAATGACTAAAAATCCCATGTCGGTATCTCATTCGATTCCGTTTTCGACTTTTATATTTTCTTCTCTTTTCTTTAGTTCTTTTATAAATTCATCGTAAATATCTTCTTCAAAGAGTAGTAGCTTCGCACCTGTTGCATATAACTGTTCTGCATTAAAGAATATTACATATAAGACGTAATACAAAGCCAATTTAAAATCTGAATCGCTAAATACTATACTAGATAAACTCAAAAGAAATATTCTTTATCGTATCAGCTATAAATTGGTTTATTGTTTTTCCAGCTTTTCATCCTAAAGTAAAAATAAATATACTTCTTAAAAAAACTTTCTTTTTAATATGGGGAAAATAATAAAGCGATATATTCGAAAGCTTCCTAAGGAGAAATTCTAATGATGCCATCCCATTTTGGTGAATTTTCCCACTATGCCTCTGATCGTAATTTAGCTGCACATCATTACTACTTTTGGAGCAATAATATTTAAACCTACATACAAATGAAGATATTTTCCTTTTAACACTTTTACCGGTTTCTTATCATATACCAAATCTTCTATATAATACTAGATCCACTCAAACCTCATTTATCTGTTCTTTTATAAAATCTTAAATAAAGTATTATAATCTACCATAAAGAAATCTTCACATTCTAATACTCCCGCTGTGTATCTTGTAACCATAGACATAAAAAGCTATTTAATTTTATTTTCATATAATTTCACTTCAAGTCTTCTTGCTTTCTCCTTAAACCTGACAAGTACTATTCCTTCTTTCGCACAGCATCCTACATCCCTTGTGAACATTTGATATACACATACTTCGGTAGATTCCACAAGTTACACGTCAACTCCATTTGATATTTTCATTATCTTTTTTTCTTTTTTATATTATATAAACATATAAGTCATCTGTACTTGCTTTTATAGAATTATCCAAAATACCTCCATCATTATAAGCTGATTTGGCAAATACATTAAGATTTTATTTAATTACGTCAAGCTCTCTAAAGTTAATGTTAAGATCAATAGCATTCTTCAATTTTTCTGAATTATTCTTCAAGTTATATTTAATTTTATACATAAGCATAAGTGCATTTACCTTTGTGTGAGATAATGCACTTATGCGCTACCAATAAATACACTATCCCAAGCCTTACGTTCTTAAAACTTCGTTCTAAAAAGTATGATGAGAGAACTTTTTTAAAGCAATATTTTTTTAATTTTTTATATATTTAATCAAAAGCTTTGATATGAGTTTAATTACTTTGATTAAATACATACCGCTAAATTTATTTTTTCTAATACATGTATAGCTTTCTATTACATATGTCCTCTTATCCAATCCTGTAGCCGCTGTAACTTGCTTAGGTAATGTCAACATAAGTTCAGAGTTCCAAAATTCAATTCGTTTTTTCATCTTTAAAGGCTTAGAATACTAATAAATTTTCTAATAAACGCAATCTATTATTGTTATATTCACTACCAGTATATTTTAAATTTTTTATTTTCATTATCCTATCCTCCAATCATTAATAACTATATCAAGGTATTATATATTATTAGCAAAAGAAAGAATTTATAGAAATAACAAAAAGAAAGAATTATATTATGCATTATGAACAAAAGGTAAAAGGTCGCGGAATATTGTAAAGAAAGGAATGTTGCCCCAAATAAGCTAAACGAAAAAAAGAATTATCTTCATAACTATAACAAGACAATAGCTTATTATAAATAGAAAAAATGATGTAAGAAAATTTTTAGTTTATTGAAACCATAATTGATAATTTAAATATTAATTAGAATCATAAATAATTAAATCTATTAATAACTTTCCTTTAAAATTCACTCATATTACTCAGCAATCTGACGATTATATAAGCTTTAATAAAGCAAAACTTATCTATTCTGACGAATAGTAAGTAATAAAAAAGCACCGCATAAGCGGTGCAATTATCTGCTTTTAACTATTAATTTAATTCCTGTCCTGTCACTTCCGTTTATTTCAACTTCCGTAAAAGCCGGAATACAAACAAGGTCATGACCTCCCGGTGCAACATATCCTCTAGCGATAGCTATAGCTTTTATAGCCTGATTTAATGCTCCAGCACCTATTGCCTGAACTTCTGCCTGATCACTTTCTCTAATCACACCTGCTAATGCCCCAGCAACTGAATTGGGGTTTGAACCTGATGATACTTTTAATACTTCCATAATGTTTTCCTCCTGGTTTGTATGTTATGGATAACTGGGCGACCTTTTATAAGTCTGTCATTAATTAATATGTATTAATTCAATAAATATGTACTTAATTAATTTAATTTTATCCATAAATGACTTTCTATTATTTAGTTTACTTTGAAAATCTAAAAATATGATAGCATAATGAAATTTAGAATTTTCGTATAATTTGTCGAATAAATAATATTAAAATATATAATAAAATATAAAATTTCAACAATTTTCTAAATTATTTATCTATTTCTGACATAATAGTTTGCAATATTCAGAAAATTCTGATATAATGCTTTGGTATACTTAAAATTGGATATATAAAAAGGAGATAAATTAATGAACGACTGTGTAGAAATCAGATGGCACGGAAGAGGCGGTCAGGGTGCCAAAACAGCAGCGTTGTTACTTGCTGATGTTGCTTTTCAAACAGGGAAATATGTGCAGGGTTTTCCTGAATACGGACCGGAACGTATGGGTGCACCTATAACTGCTTATAATCGTATCAGTGACAAACCGGTAAGAGTACATTCGAATATCTATACACCGCAGTTCGTGGTAGTGGTAGACGAAAGCTTGCTATCCAGCGTTGATGTAACAAAAGGACTTAGAGAAGACGGTGCGATTGTTATAAATACTACAAAAGAAAAAGAAGATATAAAACATCTTTTAAATGAATATAAAGGAGATATTTACACGATAGATGCTAAAAAAGTTTCAATAGCGTGCCTTGGAAAATACTTTCCCAACTCACCTATGTTAGCTGCTATCGTAAAAGTATCTAATATTATGGACGAAAAATTATTCTTAAGTGAAATGAAATCATCATTTGAACACAAATTTTCCAATAAACCTGAAGTGGTCAACGGAAATATGAAAGCATTAAAAATGGCTTTGAAGGAGGTAAGGTAATATGTCAGATATAAAGAAACTCAGCGGAAAGCCGGCCTGGCATGAACTTACTACCGGTATGACAATCAATAAAGGCGGAACTTCAAAGCTTTTTAACACCGGCGAATGGTCAAGTGAAAAACCTACAGTAATAGAAGAGGAGTGCAGACAGTGTCTTCTCTGTTCACAGGCTTGTCCCGACAGTGCAATTCCGGTAACAAAAAATGAAAGAGTAAAAGTAGATACCAACCATTGTAAAGGGTGCGGTATCTGTGTAAAAATTTGCCCCTTCGGCGCAATAAAAATGAAAGGAGTAAAATAATGGCAAAAAAAGATAGATTATCAGGAAATGAAGCGGCGGCATATGCACTCAGACAAATCGATCCCGATGTTTTTCCCGCTTTTCCTATTACACCATCAACAGAAATACCGCAGTATTTTGCTTCTTTTGTAGCCGACGGTAAAGTAAACAGTGAGTTTATCCCTGTAGAAAGCGAACACTCTTCCATGAGCGCGGCAATAGGTGCAGAAGCAGCAGGAGCAAGAAGTGTTACAGCAACATCTTCATGCGGGCTTGCCTTCATGTGGGAAGAGTTATACGTTGCGGCGTCTGACAGGCTTCCCATTTTACTTGCCCTTGTAAACAGAGCCTTATCCGGTCCTATCAATATCAACTGCGACCATTCAGACAGTATGGGTGCAAGAGACTCCGGATGGATCCAGATATATTCTGAAAATAATCAAGAAGCATACGATAATATGATACAAGCTTATCCTATTGCCGAAAATAAAAATGTATTACTGCCTATAATGGTATGTCAGGACGGATTTATCACATCTCATGCAGTTGAAAATATAGAGTTGCTCGAAGATGAAAAAGTTAAAAAATTTGTGGGCGAATATGAACCTGAAAATTATCTTCTTAATGCTAAAAAACCTTTGGCGGTAGGTCCTTATTCGGTTACAGACTATTATATGGAAGCAAAAGTAGCTCAGGCTCATGCCATGAAGAGTGCAAAACAAGCAATTTTAGATGTTGCTAAGAAATTTGAAAAATTATCAGGCAGAAAATATGGCTTATTTGAAGAATATAAACTTGAAGATGCGGATTACGCGGTAGTTATAATAGGTTCTGCAGCAGGAACTACGAAAGATACAATCGATGAAATGAGAAAAGAAGGGAAAAAAGCAGGGCTGTTAAAAATAAGAGTCTTCAGACCTTTCCCCGGAGAAGAAATCGCAAAAGCACTTAAAAACGTAAAAGCCGTAGCTATTATGGACAGAGCAGAAAGTTTTAATTCTCAAGGCGGACCTTTAGGTGCAGAAGTAATGTCAAGTTTATATAAAGCTAAAAGCACTTCAAAAGCGATAAATTATGTATATGGTCTTGGCGGAAGAGATGTAACGGTAGATGATATGAGAAAAGTATTCGAAACACTTGAAGAAATAGATAAATCCGATGAAGACTTCGAAACTTATAGATTCATGGGTGTAAGAGAGTAGAGGTGCGATATGAGTTATAATTTTAAAGAAATAATGAGTAGACCCGAACGTTTGGCACCGGGACACAGAATGTGTGCGGGATGCGGAGGAACAATAGCTGCAAGAAACGTTTTAAGAGGACTTAAAGCGGAAGATAAAGCAGTTATCGTAAATGCCACCAGCTGTATGGAAGTTTCAACATATATGTATCCTTATACTTCATGGGAAGACAGTTATATACATAATGCATTTGAAAATGCAGGCTCAACAATAAGCGGTGTTGAAGGAGCATACAATGCTCTTAAAAGAAAAGGTAAACTAAAAGATGATACCGACTTTAAATTTATTGCATTCGGAGGTGACGGCGGTACATACGATATAGGATTTCAGTCATTATCCGGAGCCATGGAACGTAATCACGATTTTACATATGTATGTTACGATAACGGAGCATATATGAATACAGGAATTCAGCGTTCGTCTGCGACTCCTATGTATGCGGATACTACAACTACTCCCGTAGGCAAGAAAAGCAATGGGAAGCTTCAAAACAGAAAAGATCTTACAGAAATAATGGTAGCACACAATGCACCTTATGTTGCACAGACTACGTTTGTACAAAACTTTAAAGATTTACATATAAAAGCCGAAAAAGCAATTTACACTAAAGGAGCTTCGTTTTTAAATGTTATGTCGCCTTGTCCGAGAGGCTGGAGATATGATACTCCTGACATCATCGAAATATGCAACCTTGCGGTTGAAACATGCTACTGGCCTTTATTCGAAGTAATCAACGGAGAATGGATATTAAACTACGAACCTAAAAGAAAACTTCCTATCGAAGATTTCTTAAGACCACAGGGAAGATTTAAACATCTGTTTAAAAAAGGAAATGAAGATTTAATTGTTCAGTTCCAAAAAGAAGTAGATAAAAGATGGGAAAATCTTTTAAAAAAATGTAAATAAATATTATTTAGCCATAATATAAAAAAACAGCCGAAGGTAATTCTCGGCTGTTTTTTATTTTAAATAAAATAATCTTTATAATATAATTTAATGGTATTAAAAAATTTCATTGGTTATAAAGAAATTACGAAATTTAATTAAAATTAAAATGGAAATGTCTTACAAAATTAATTTATATTAATAAGGAGGGTACTACGCCTGACTTCGTCAGATTCCGCGCCCTCTTACATATTCAATAAAAAAATACAGCTATTCACTGTCTTAATCATATATTTTATAAATTCTCTCTACATCAACACATTTAAAAGTACTATCATCAAATGTAAACACCGCACCGTTTATCTGTCTTCTGCCTTCGGCTAAAGCATATTTACCCGCAGGACGCTGTACTTTAAACTTCTTTACTATAAAATCCCTGTCAACGCCTATAACGCCGTCTACACTGCCGCACATACCGACATCGGTAAGATATCCGGTTCCTCCGCTAAGGACCATATTATCGGCTGTTTGAACATGTGTATGTGTTCCGTAAACACCTGAGAACTTTCCATCAACAAAATATCCCATTGCAATCTTCTCACTTGTAGCTTCCGCATGAAAATCGAGCATGATTATATCGGTAATATTCTTTATTTCCTCATAAATCCTCTCGGCTTCTTCAAAAGGATTATCTAATGGATTTAGATATGTCGTACCTGATAAATTGACGACCCCTACCCTTACTTTCCCCACACGATATATTTCATATCCTCTTCCGGGACAAGGGGCAGGATAATTTGAAGGTCTTAAGATCCTATCTTCTTCTTGAATAAAATTATATATATCCTTATTATCCCAAATATGATTTCCCGAGGTTATCACATCTATTCCACAGCCTATAAGCTCATTGTAAACTTTTCTTGTGATGCCTTTTCCGTTTGCCGAGTTTTCCCCGTTTGCAATAACAAAATCAGCTTTATATTCTGCCTTAATGTTTGAAAGCTCATCAACGATGAGCTTTCTTCCATACTTGGCAAAAATATCACCAAATACTAAAATCTTCAATTTTATACCTCTTAACTATTTTGCATATTCCGTAGCTCTTGTTTCTCTGATCATGCTTACTTTGATATGACCAGGATATTCAAGGTCATTTTCTACCATATTAGCAATTTCTTTAGCTACGTGAACCATTTGTAAATCGTCTACTTGCTCAGGCTTAACCATAACTCTGATTTCTCTGCCCGCTTGAATAGCAAATGACTTATCTACTCCTTCAAATGAGTTGGCAATTTGTTCAAGTTTTTCAAGACGTTTTGTATAACTTTGTAAAGTTTCTCTTCTTGCTCCCGGTCTCGCTGCTGAAATTGCATCAGCTGCCTGAACAAGAACAGCTTCTACGGTTTGAGGTTCAACATCACCGTGGTGTGCTTCAACCGCATGAATGACTTCTTTATTTTCTTTATACTTCTTAAGCATGTCAACACCGATACTTACATGGCTTCCTTCCACTTCGTGGTCGATAGCCTTTCCTATATCATGAAGCATTCCCGCTCTTCTGGCAAGTTTTGCATTTGCACCGAGCTCATCAGCCATAATACCTGCTAAATTAGCAACTTCTATTGAATGTTTCAATACATTCTGTCCGTAACTTGTACGATAATGAAGTCTACCTATAAGCTTAGTTAAATCAGGATGAAGCTTGATTACATTCGTATCGAATAATGCTTGTTCACCCATCTCTCTAATTTTAGTGTCAATTTCTTTTTCTGCTTTTTTGATCGTTTCTTCAATTCTTGCAGGATGAATTCTTCCATCCACAATAAGTCTTTCAAGAGATATCCTTGCAATTTCTCTTCTAACAGGGTCAAAACCGGAAAGTATAACAGCTTCCGGAGTATCATCGATTATCAGATCAATACCTGTTAGTGTTTCAATAGTCCTGATATTTCTGCCTTCCCTACCGATAATCCTTCCCTTCATTTCATCATTAGGAAGGTTTACCACAGAAACCGTAGTTTCAGCAACGTGGTCAGCCGCACATCTTTGTATAGCATAAGATACGATTTCCATAGCCTTTTTATCAGCTTCTTCTTTTGCTTCCAACTCCTTATTTTTAATAAGTAATGCGGTTTCCCTTGAAATTTGTTTTTCTACATCAGCTAACAATAGTTGTCTGGCTTCTTCAAAAGTCAGTTTTGAAATCTTTTCAAGTTCCTTGATTTGTTCCTGATGTGTTTTTTCTAATTTTTCTTCTTTCTTTACTAATTCATCGCTTTTCTTAATAAGTTTTTCTTCTTTATGGTCAAGAGCTTCGCTTCTCTTATCTGCCATTTCCTCCCTTTGAAGAACTCTTTTTTCAACTAATTGAAGTTCTTCCCTTCTGGCTCTGGCTTCTTTGTCAAAATCACTTTTTAAGTTGAATACTTCATCTTTAGCTTCAATAAGCTTTTCTTTTTTTATTCTTTCGCCTTCTTTTAATGCGTCTTCTACCATTTTATTGGCAGTCTGCTCAGCATTTCTAAGCTTACCTTCACCTGATGACTGTTTATAATATCCACCAACGAAAAAGCAAATTACCCCAATTACAGCTGCTATAATTAGCACTACTGGAAGTGATAATTCCATTTTCTCCTCCTTGTATTTTGATTTAACATTTTATTAAATTAATAATTTAGTATGTAGAGGAAATAAAATAAACTAAACAAAACAATACTACGTTTAAAATATTAGAATTTGAAAAAATAAAAATAATATCAAAAATTTAAAACATTATTATTTATATATAAAAACTAAACAGGTTTAGTTAATTATCTCATTAATACATACTACTTATTAATTTTAATGTTTTTTCATTATTAAGTCAATAAAAAATTAAAAAAGGTTTTAATAAATTTTAAGACCTTTTTAATAATTATGTTTAAAACAGAGATATTTTATATCATAATTATATTTTAACTTCATTTTTTTATTTATTTTAACATTTTTTTACAAGTATTGAAGATATACTCAAAATAATGTATAATGTTGTCGAATTAATTATCGGAGGTAAAAATATGAAGAAATTCTTTCAGGAATTCAAGGAATTTGCACTAAGAGGAAATGTAATGGATTTAGCCGTTGGGGTTATTATCGGGGGAGCATTCCAAGCTATAGTTAACTCATTGGTTAAAGATATAATTTCTCCATTAATAGGTCTTTTTGCAAAAACAGACTTTAATGATTTAGTCATAAATGTACTTGGAGTCAACATAAAATATGGTTCTTTTATAACGAATGTAATTAACTTCATTATAATGGCATTTATTATATTTATGCTAATAAAAGGACTTAATAAACTTGCTGAAATCGGCAAGAAGAAAAATGATTTACCTGAAGAACCTACCACGAAGATATGTCCTTACTGTCTAAGTGAAATTCCTATAAATGCAACAAAATGTGCACATTGTACATCGGAATTAAGCGAATAAAAACAAAAAAGAGACAACAGTCTTTTTTTTGTTTTACTTATATGAGTATATATTAATAATAAAATAAAAAAACTTTGATTTCTCAAAGCTTAAAATTCATAAAAAATGGAGCTGATGATAGGACTTGAACCTACAACCTGCTGATTACAAATCAGCTGCTCTACCGATTGAGCCACATCAGCACCTGCCTATATAATATACTAAATAGATAAAAAAATGTCAAGAACTTTTTTTATATTTTATACGAAAATTCAAATTTACAAAAAGCACAATAAATAATACATATATTTAATGATAAACTTAAATTTAAAATCCTTTCAAATAGCTTATTACAGTAATATTAAAAACAATAATATTTTAAAACTAAATTATAAACCCGCTATATAAAAGGATTTTAAATTATTAAAAAAATGTGAGCTTTAGGTTAGCAACAAAATAAATTTATATATTTTGTTTAATATTCAAATAATCCTATTTTTCAGTACTGCTGTCATCAGCTACAGGAGCATATATTTCTTTTGTTTGAACATCTTCTTTATTCGTATTAAGCTTTGTTTGTTTTTTATTTATAACACCTATATAACTTTTACCTTCATATACGCTTAGTTCATTTCCTTCAGGAGTAGTCACTTTCAAATCACTTGCTTCGGAGTCTTTTGACCATTTGATTTTCTGAACTCTTCCGTTTGATAAATAATATCCGTTCCCACCGGTCCAATCGACTTTTTTAAGTTCTTTTATTCCAAGCATACCGATATCAGTTTCCAAAACAAATACGTTGGTGAATTCTAATTGTTTATTGGTCTTACCGTCCATTTGTTTATTCCCACAGTGTTCTTTCTTATAAGTATGAGTGGATTCATCAAACGTAAATGTAGAATAATATTCGTTTGAAAAATTAAGCGTTGCTTTTGGACAGGCTGTTAACTTTGTAGTCTCAATAACTTGCTTTTCTTCTTCTTTCTTTCCAAACAACTTATCGAAAAATCCGGGTTCTTCTTCCTCTTTTTTATCTTCTTCCAATACCAAAGGCTCAAAATTAAAAATAGGTTTCTTCTTATCTTCTTTTAAATCGATCCTCATTTTATCGCTTTTTATTGCGTCAGGCAAATTCTTACCTTTTAAATAAGCGGTATGTTCCAAAGCATATTTACCGAGTCTTTCATCGTCTCTGGCAAATAATTTAGAACCGTAAGACATACCGTTAAATCTGTCTATTTTAAGTCTATTTAGAGTATCTGTGGCATATTGATTGCCTCCCCAGTGAACATAAATAGAATCAAAACTATCCGCAAAAATCGGGAAATAATATCTGCAGCTTCTTATAGGGCAAACATTAGGAACCTTCGTATAGTCTCCGTAAACAGCCATAAGTCTGGTTATCGCACCTTCTACGGGGATTTCAAATATAATGTCCGCATCACTAATACCATACTGAGGCATAGCTTCTTTATGATTATTTACCATAACCGCAATAGGTCTCTTCCCTACGGCTTCTTTGGAAATACCTTCCATACCGGTAAGTAAATTCACATCTGCTTTCTTTTCCACTGTCTCTTCTTTACCGCATCCATATAGGAATGAACAGCATAAAAACGTACACATTAAAATTGCTATAATTCTTTTTTTCATAATTTCCCTCCTAAACATAAGAAAATTTTATCATATTTTATCCTTTCATGCAAACATTTGCAAAATTTATAAAATAATTTAACATAATCTACACTTAGGATTTACTAAAATAAGAAAATAATGTAAAGATTTTATCCAATAATAAAGAATAATATTTATATTATTACAATTGATTTGACACAATAAATATTAAGATATATACTTTAATCAAGAGTTAGCAAAATCTAACATCGTTTATTTGAAAATATTATAATTAAGGAGAAATAAAATGATAGAATATAA
The DNA here is from genome assembly GCF_000154825.1 of Anaerofustis stercorihominis DSM 17244. Lineage (NCBI taxonomy): Bacteria > Bacillati > Bacillota > Clostridia > Eubacteriales > Eubacteriaceae > Anaerofustis > Anaerofustis stercorihominis. The sequence continues at coordinate 176,210 of NZ_DS560018.1, forward strand.
ATTTGATACACAATTACTTATTGCGGGAGAAAATCTATCGGAAGATGAAATTTATGAATATTTTGTAAAACACTTTAAAGGGGATTGTTTACTTGCTGTTGGGGATGAAAATCTGATAAAAATACATTTTCATACAAACGAACCTTGGGAAGTACTTCAGTACTGTGACTCTATAGGTGATATTCACGACGTGGTGGTAGAGAATATGGAAAGACAATCAAAAGGATTGAAAGGTTAAACAAAAAAAAGAAGTATAATAGAATATACTTC